>NZ_JBIBVN010000004.1:0-128828 GCF_043080425.1 Streptomyces sp. NPDC015032
GTTGGCGTCAAGAGCCGAGTTCGGGCTGTTCACCAGCGTAATTCCATTTCAGGCAACTTCTCCTTGCTGAAGTTCCCATTGTGGCATCACCGTGGCGCTCCCCAGGATGGGGGCGTACCTACCCGACACTTGGGAGACACCCATCATGCCCGTTGAGAAAACCGAACCGCCGGTCACCGCGTTCATGCTCGTCAAGACCACGCCCGAGTGGCTCGCGCTGACCGTCCCGGAGCGGATGGACGCCTTCACCACCCAGATCGTCCCCACGATCGAGGCCAGGACCACCGGCGTCCGGTCACGCTTCTACGACACCGAGTTCTACTCCGCGCGCGTCACCGACGTCTGGGTCTGGGAAGCGGACGATCACCACGCCTATCAGCTCCTCATCGACGCACTGCGCGAAACCCCGTTCTGGGACCGCTACTTCGAGGTCGTCGACATCCTCGTCGGTGTCGAAAACGGCTATGCCCGCAACTACCACATCGACCCCGCTGCCACCATCAGCACCTGACACACCACCCCGTATCAGTGAACGCATGGCGGGCGAGCTTGAACATGGTCGGTCTGTCCGGGGAAGAAGCGTTCCACAAGCGGCGTGAAGTTGTTTCTGTGGTGCGCGGCCAGGGCTTCGAGCTGGTCGAGCTGGACGTCGAGCCCGCCCGCTTCCTCAACGATCCCGCGTACGCCAGGCGCCCGAGCCGCTCGCGCGGGCCCGGCCGGGCGGATGCGCCGCGCCGGAGCCGGTTCCCGGTCACGGCCGCGCACGCACACAGCCGCCCCCGGCAGCGACGGCTGCCGGGGGCGGTGAGGTACGCCTCGTACGTCTCGTAGGACGTACGGATCAGATCAGGCCGAGCTCGCGGACCGCGTCGCGCTCCTCGGTGAGCTCCTTCACCGACGCGTCGATGTGCTTGCGGGAGAACGCGTTGATGTCCAGGCCCTGGACGATCTCGTACGCGCCGTCCTTCGTGGTGACCGGGAAGGACGAGATGATGCCCTCGGGCACGCCGTAGGAGCCGTCCGACGGAATACCCATGGAGGTCCAGTCGCCGGCAGCGGTGCCGTTGACCCAGGTGTGGACGTGGTCGATGGCGGCGTTGGCGGCGGAGGCGGCCGAGGACGCGCCACGGGCCTCGATGATCGCGGCTCCGCGCTTGGCGACGGTCGGGATGAAGGTGTCGGCCAGCCACGCCTCGTCGTTGACGAGCTCGGCGGCGTTCTTGCCGGCGACCTCCGCGTGGAAGATGTCCGGGTACTGGGTCGCCGAGTGGTTGCCCCAGATCGTCAGCTTCTTGATGTCGGAGACGGCGGCACCGGTCTTGGCGGCCAGCTGCGAGACCGCGCGGTTGTGGTCGAGGCGGGTCATCGAGGTGAAGCGCTCGGCCGGTACGTCCGGGGCGGCGGCCTGCGCGATGAGCGCGTTGGTGTTGGCCGGGTTGCCGACGACCAGGACCTTGATGTCGTCCGCGGCGTGGTCGTTGATGGCCTTGCCCTGCGGCTTGAAGATGCCGCCGTTGGCGGAGAGCAGGTCGCCGCGCTCCATGCCCTTCGTACGCGGGCGGGCGCCGACCAGCAGGGCGACGTTGGCGCCGTCGAACGCCTTGTTGGCGTCGTCGGTGATCTCGATGCCGCGCAGCAGCGGGAAGGCGCAGTCGTCGAGCTCCATCGCGGTGCCCTCGGCGGCCTTCAGGCCCTGCGGGATCTCCAGGAGGCGCAGGTTGACCGGCACGTCCGGGCCGAGCAGGTGGCCGGAGGCGATGCGGAAGAGCAGCGCGTAGCCGATCTGGCCGGCTGCGCCGGTCACGGTGACATTCACGGGAGTGCGGGTCATGGCGATCTCCGTTAGACAGCTGGCGGTGGGGGTTCCTGGCCCCTGGAGCTGGACATCCCTGAATCTTGACGTGAAGAGATATCCGGCGTTCAGGCTATCCGACCCGGAACGTCCCGGCGGCCCGGCCCCCTGTGGCACCGCGCACAACCCGTCACACGGCGCTCACACGGCCCTGTCGGCTCACGCGGGAGTGCGGTCGCCCGGCGGCAGGGTGTTCTCTCGTAGCGGCCGGTGGTGAGGCGTTCCCATCGGGGCGCACAAGGGCGGGTGTTCGGGGCCTTGTACACGCCCGCGCACGCGTCTACGCACGTGTCCATGCCCCCGGCATCACCATGCGGGGACGCCCGCGCACGCGTCCTCGCACGCGTCTACGACACGTGTCCATGCCCCGGCGTCACCGTGCGGGCCCGAAGCACCATCACTGCGCGGTGATCACACCGTAGCGGGACGATCACACCGTGGCGGAATGGTCACTTCCGTGCCACAGGCCCCAGGGTTTCCTTGTACCAGTTCTCGCCGTCCACAAGGCTGCATCCAGGACGGGGCAAGGCCGCCCATGTCACCACGTTCCGGAGCGGTCGCGTTCCGGTGACCCCGCCCTCGGGTGTCCGTCCCTCCTCGGGGGAGGGGACGGACACCGTCCGCGCACGGCGCATCCGTACGCGCGGCTTCAGCGGATCGTGAAGTGGACCGCGTCCTCCAGGAACGGAATGTCCAGCCACGGCTTGGGCTGCGCCACCAGGGCGAGCATCACGATGAGGAAGCCGAGCAGTCCGTACGTCACCAGGTCGGTGAAGCGGGAGCGGACCGCCAGCATGCCCACCGACGGGACGACGAGCCGCAGCACCGCGCCCCCGATGAGGGCCACGCCGATCAGCATCGTGCCGATCCTGAACGCCTCGGCGAACGGGTCGGTGGCCACGATCAGCAGCCCGATCCCGGCCGTGCAGAGCACGGCGAGCAGCGGCCACTGCCGGGCCGGGGCGGGCGCGTCCCCGGAGGCGGCCCGGCCGCCTCCCTCGGGCCGCGCGGTGTCCCGGGTGAACGACGGGAACCTCCGCGACGGGCGGGCGGCCGGGGCGCCTTCCGGGGCGCTGCCGGGACCGGCGTCCACGGCGCCGTCGTCGGCCCTTCCTTCCGCCTCGGTACGGGCAGCCGCGGCCTCATCCGTCACATCGGCACCGGCACCGGCACCCGCGTCGGCACCCGCACCGGACACGTCCGCCCCCGTCTCCGTGTCCGTGTCCGTCTCCGTGTCCGACGGCACCGGAGACGTCCGGTCCGCCTCGGCGGCCGGGTCGGCCGGACTCGTACCAGCTCCCATGGGGTTCCTTCCGGATCGGGGCAGCCGGCTCAGACGGCGTCGGCAGCGTTGCGCTCGGCCGCCTCGACCACGTTGACGAGCAGCTGGGCGCGGGTCATCGGGCCGACACCGCCCGGGTTCGGGGAGATCCAGGCGGCGACCTCGGCCACGCCTGGGTGGACGTCCCCGACGATCTTGCCGTTCTCGTCCCGGCTGACGCCGACGTCGAGCACGGCCGCGCCCGGCTTCACGTCCTCGGGCTTGATGATGTGCGGGACTCCGGCGGCGGCGACGATGATGTCGGCCTGCTTGAGCTGGGCGGAGAGGTCACGCGTACCGGTGTGGCACTGGGTGACCGTGGCGTTCTCCGACTTACGGGTCAGCAGCAGCGGGATCGAGCGGCCGATCGTGACACCGCGGCCGACGACCACGACATGCGCGCCGTTGATCTCCACGTCGTGGTGGCGCAGCAGCTGGACGACACCCTGCGGGGTGCAGGGCAGCGGGCCCGTCTCGTTGAGCACGAGCCGGCCGAGGTTCATCGGGTGGAGGCCGTCGGCGTCCTTGGCCGGATCCATCAGTTCCAGGACGCGGTTGGTGTCGATCCCCTTGGGGAGGGGCAGCTGCACGATGTAACCCGTGCACTCGGGGTTGTTGTTGAGCTCCCGTACGACGGCCTCGATCTCCTCCTGGGTGGCGGTGTCGGGGAGCTCGCGCTGGATGGAGCCGATGCCGACCTGCGCGCAGTCGCGGTGCTTGCCGTTGACGTACCACCGGCTGCCCGGGTCGTCCCCGACGAGCAGGGTTCCCAGGCCAGGGGTGATGCCCTGCGCCTTGAGGGCCGCCACGCGGACGGTCAGATCGGACTTGATCGCGGCTGCGGTGGCCTTGCCATCGAGAATCTGGGCAGTCATGTCCCCATACTCGCGGATGACCCCGCCCGCATACCAATTCCAGGTGCCGGGTGAGGGCCGACAGATTGCGCTTGTACAACACATTCGGCCATCGGCTGGACAAAATGCCGACGTCAAGACCACGATGAGCCGCGCAGTACCGCGGACAGTTTCGGGGGGACAGACCGTACTCATTGCGCACGTTTCCTCCGCTCGGACCGCGTCGTCCCCGCACTTTTTCAACGGAGGAATTTCGCCATGAGCTTCGGCGACCCGAACAACCCCTACGGCCAGCAGCAGGGGGGGCAGCCGGGGTACGGCTACCCGCAGCAGTCCCCGCAGGGTGTGCCGCAGCCGGGCGGCTACCCCGCGGCTCCGCCCGTTCCGGGCGGCTACGGCTTCCCCGGCGCACCCACCGAGATGCCGGGTGGCGTGAAGGCGGCCCGCGTCATGCTCTACGTGATCACCGGCCTGCAGATCATCGGCGCGATCATCTTCGCGATCGGCGCCGCGGCCGTGAACGCCGCCAAGAACGACGCGACGCTCAAGGACGACATCCAGTTCCAGCAGATTGCCGACTACTCCGGCAACGCCCTGTGGAGCATCGTGGCCTTCGCGGTGCTGTGGGGCGCCTTCGCCGTGTTCCTCGCCGTGAAGTTCGGCAAGGGGACCAACGGCATCCGCATCACGACGATCGTCTTCGGCGCGATCACCGCGATTCTCGGCATCTACCCGTTCGTCGTCTTCGGTCTCGTCCACACGGTTCTCGCCGTGCTGATCATCGTCTTCGTCGCGAGGGCCGATGGCAGCGCCTGGTTCAACCGGCAGCAGCAGCCGCAGTACTGAGACGTCCTGCCGGCTGTTCCCACGGGAACGCAGAAGGCCGTAAACCCGCATGTTCGCGGGTTTACGGCCTTCGGCCTCTTCCGGGCCGGATGTCAGTGGAAGAAGTGCCGCGTACCCGTGAAGTACATCGTCACGCCCGCCTTCTTCGCGGCTTCCACGACCAGCTCGTCGCGGACCGAACCGCCCGGCTGGGCCACGGCCTTGATACCGGCGGCGGTGAGGATCTCCAGCCCGTCCGGGAACGGGAAGAACGCGTCCGAGGCGGCATATGCGCCCCGCGCCCGCTCCTCGCCCGCGCGCTCGACGGCCAGCTTCGCGGAGTCGACCCGGTTGACCTGGCCCATGCCGACGCCGACCGAGGCACCGCCCTTGGCGAGCAGGATCGCGTTGGACTTGACTGCACGGCAGGCCTTCCACGCGAAGGCGAGCTCCTTCAGCTCGTCCTCGGAGAGGGCCTCACCGGTGGCGAGGGTCCAGTTGGCCGGGTCGTCGCCGTCGGCCTGGAGGCGGTCGGTGACCTGGAGCAGCGCGCCGCCGTCGATCGGCTTGACCTCGACCGGGGCGCTCGGGGCGTCGGGGCAGCGCAGCACGCGGATGTTCTTCTTGCGGGCCAGGACCTCGACCGCGCCGTCCTCGTACGCCGGGGCGACGATGACCTCGGTGAAGATCTCCGCGACCTGCTCGGCCATGGCGACGGTCACCGGCCGGTTGACGGCGATGACACCGCCGAAGGCCGACAGCGGGTCGCAGGCGTGCGCGTTGCGGTGCGCCTCGGCGACGTCGTCGGCGATCGCGATACCGCACGGGTTGGCGTGCTTGATGATGGCGACGCACGGCTCGGCGTGGTCGTAGGCGGCCCGGCGCGCGGCGTCGGTGTCCGTGTAGTTGTTGTACGACATCTCCTTGCCGTGCAGCTGCTCCGCCTCGGCCAGGCCACCGGCGCCGGAGGTGTAGAGCGCGGCGGGCTGGTGCGGGTTCTCGCCGTACCGCAGGACGTTCTTGCGCTCGTACGTCGCACCGAAGAAGTCGGGGAAGCCGGAGTCGTCGGCGGCGGCGTAGCTGTCCGCGAACCAGGAGGCCACGGCCACGTCGTACGCGGCGGTGTGCTGGAACGCCTCGGCGGCCAGGCGCTTGCGGGCGGTCAGGTCGAAGCCGCCCGCCTTGACCGCGGCAAGGACGTCGGCGTACCGCGCGGGGCTGGTGACGACGGCCACGGACGGGTGGTTCTTCGCGGCGGCGCGGACCATGGAGGGGCCGCCGATGTCGATCTGCTCCACGCACTCGTCGGCGGATGCGCCGGAGGCGACGGTCTCCTTGAACGGGTAGAGGTTCACGACCACCAGGTCGAACGGCTCCACGCCCAGCTCGGCGAGCTGCTCGCGGTGGGCGTCCAGGCGCAGGTCCGCGAGGATGCCGGCGTGGACGCGCGGGTGCAGCGTCTTGACGCGGCCGTCGAGGCACTCGGGGAAGCCGGTGAGCTCCTCGACCTTGGTGACCGGTACCCCGGCGGCGGCGATCCGCCCTGCGGTGGAGCCGGTGGAGACGAGCTCGACCCCCGCCTCGTGCAGACCGCGGGCGAGGTCTTCGAGCCCCGTCTTGTCGTAGACACTGACCAGGGCGCGGCGGATGGGCTTATTCACCGACATGACCGAGATGAACCTTTCGTCCCTCAATGCGATAGCCGTCACGGGCGAGTCGCCCCACGGCCTCGACGAGCAGCTTGCGCTCGACTTCCTTGATGCGTTCGTGGAGAGCGGCTTCGCCCTCCGCCGTATCCTCTTCAGCCACCTCGACCACGCCCTGCGCGATGATCGGACCGGTGTCGACGCCGTCGTCGACGAAGTGGACGGTGCACCCGGTGACCTTCACGCCGTACGCGAGTGCGTCACGCACCCCGTGGGCACCGGGAAAGCTGGGGAGCAGGGCGGGGTGGGTGTTGATGAACCGGCCGCCGAACCGGGCGAGGAACTCCTTGCCCACGATCTTCATGAAGCCCGCGGACACCACGAGGTCCGGGCGGTGCTCGGCCGTCGCGGCCGCGAGTGCCGCGTCCCACTCGTCGCGGTCGGCGTAGTCCTTGACCCTGCACACGAAGGTCGGCAGCCCGGCGCGCTCCGCCCGGTCCAGGCCGACGATGCCGGAGCGGTCGGCACCGACCGCGACAACCTCGGCGCCGAAGCCCTCGGGGTCGTCACCGATGGCGTCGAGCAGAGCTTGAAGGTTCGTACCGGAGCCGGAGACCAGGACGACCAGTCGGATCGGCGTGGCGGCGGGGGGCGGGGAGGCCACGGCTGGGCCCTTTCTCGCGTGATGAAGCAGAGCGACGCTGATTTGTATGGTCGTACGAAAGAATTGAGCCCCTCGATACGGGGAACTCTACGAACGAGCCGACCGTCAGCAACGATACCGGCACCTCGGAAAACCCCCACGGGACGGGGGTGAGAGGCCCGGACCGGCTCCGGCCCGGCGGCTCGGACCGGCGGCTCCGGGCCCGCTTCGGGCCCGCGGCTTCGGGCCCGCTTCGGGCCTGCTGCGGGCTGGCCTGCCGACCAGCTGCCGATCGGCTGCCCATCGGCCAGGAACCGGTCAGGGATCGGTCAGGGATCGGCCGAGGGAAGGTGCGGGAGCGTCCCGGGAGCGGGCATCGGCCCCATCGCAGCCGCTCCCAGCTTTCGGCCTCTCCTGGCCGGGAGGTAGCGTCAGGGGACAGGCAACCGTCCCTAGGGCGGAAATGACGAGATGGGGAAGACGTTCACCAAATGCCGGACCGACGCCGCCGCACCGCCTTCCGTCACCCGCTGCCCGAGCGGACCTCACTGCTGCTGCGAGAGCGCCAGTCCCCCACGGGCCCTTCGTCTGCTTCCGGTGATTCCTCCGGTTCTTCCTCCGGGCCTTCCCCTTCGACTCCTCCGGGTTCCCCATCCGACGACAACCCGTTCGCCCCGCCGCCCGAGGACCGGCCCGACCAGCCCTGGCAGCCCCGCCACCCCTCGAACACCGGAAACGGCAACGTCGGGAACGGCCAGGGGCACGGGGGCCGGGGCAACGGCGACGGGTCGCCCGAAGGCGGTTCCTCCGATGACCGGCCGGTCTGGGGCAGCCAGTGGAGCAGCCGGCAGCCCGGCCGCCAGAGCGGCGACTTCGGCGGCCGCCCCGGAGGCCAGGGCGGGCCGAACGGCCGGGGCGGCCCCGAGGGCAACCCCGGCGGACTGCGCTGGGACCCGACCGACCCCGCCCAGCGCCGCGCCCGCTACGCACTGCTCTGCGGCATGTGGGCCTTCTTCTTCGCGCTCTTCGACTTGCCGGAGATCGCCCTGCTGCTCGGCGCACTCGCCGTGTACTGGTCGATCAGCTCGCTCCGGGCGAAGCCGCGGGACGCGTCCGCACCGGGCGGCGCCGCCCGAGCCCCCGGGCCGGGCGCGGTGTCCGGTACGCCAGCCCCCGGTCCCCTTCAGGGTTCCGGTTCCGGTCATGTCCCCGGATCCGCGACCGGGCCCGCAGGCGCGCCCGGGTCCGCGCCCGGCGCACCGGCCCCGGGATACGGCAGGCAGCAGACCACCGCCGCGGTCAGCGGGCTGGTGACGGCGCTGCTCGCGCTCTCGATCGTCGCCGCGACGTTCACGGTGCAGCTCGTCTACCGCGACTACTACACCTGCGTGAACGACGCCCTGACCAAGTCCGGTCAGCTGGCCTGCAACGACCTGCTGCCGAAGCCGCTGGAACCCCTCTTCGGCGTCAAGAGCTGACACCTCACGAACCGCCGGGTGGCCCGGCCTCCCCGGGAAGCCGGGCCACCGTCCGTTCGTGCCAGGGATCGGTCGGCAGGAAGTCGTACAGCTCGTCGTCCCCGCCCTCACCGCCCGTCGCGGACGCCGCCCCGGTACCACTCACCGCCGGGGGCACGCGGGGTTCGGAGGCGCGTACGGGGGCGGGCACCGTTCCCGGCCCGGGCACCGGCCCGGTCCGCTCGCCCGCGTCCCGGCGCCCGGACCACATCGACCATCCCCGGTCGGCACCCCGTTCCTGAAGCACCTGCTCGGGCGTCTTCACGGACCCTCGGGCCGCGGACTCCCCCTCCACCTCCGCCTCCACCGTCTCCCGCGCCGGGCCCGGGCCGCTGCCCCGCAGCCGCCAGGCCCGCACCAGGAGCGCCCCGGGAACACCGAGCAACACCGTCCACGCGAAGGCCGCCGCACCGGTCAGCCACCACGACGGACCGAACTCCGCCAACGCGCGGGTGCCGAGCGGTCCCCCCGCGACTGCGGCCAGCACCGCCGTAGCCACCCCGCACCCGAGCGCCCCCAGCCCGGCCGTCAGCGCGGTCTCCCCCAGGCTCCACGCCTCGTCCCGTCCGGCGTGGACGGGCGCGGCCCGCCGTACCGTGAACCAGGCGACCGCCACCCCGGCCGCGACCGGCACCGCCGCGGCCGCCCAGTTCAGGACGGTCCCCGGACCCTGGTCCGGCACCGCGGCGAGCAACGGGAAGACGGGCAGCGCCGGGCGCCCCGAGAACGCGAGCGGGGTGGCCGTGGACGCCGTACCGAGCGCGAAACCCGGCCCCATTCCGTACGCGGCACCCCACACCGCCGCGTTCGGCACCAGTACCAGCGCGAGCAGCAGCACCGGGACCCGGCCCGCCCAGCCGCCCGAGAGGTGGACGAACGACTGCTGCACCGCCGACGCGTGCCACACCAGCCCCACCGCGACAAGGAGCGCCCCGCCGCCGAGCAGCGTCGCCACACCGGCCGCGGCCGACCGGCAGGCCGTGCCGACGCGCTCCCTGAACCGGGAACGCGCCAGCTCCTCGTGCAGGCGCACCGGCGCCCAGGACGGCAGCGGCCCGATCGGGCGCCCGAATGCCGTCCAGACCCCGGCCGCCGCCGCGCCCGCCACCACCATGGCCGCGGGGCAGAGCAGCGACAGAATGCGCACGGACAGCCAACCGTCCCGCGTATAGAGCGCGACGGCCGCCCCGACCAGTAGGTATCCACCGGTGACCAGGGTGAACGCCCACGCCGCCGAGGGCGCCGAACGCTCCTCGTCCGCCTCCAGGGCATCCCGGGCCGCACGGTGCACCAGCCACACCGGCACGACGATGAGCAGCAGCGGAACGATGCCGACCGGGGCGGGCGTGCCACCGAGCGTGTCGGTCCTGGTCAGCTCGGCACCATGGGCGAGCAGCCAGAGCCCGGCCGCCGTGTGGAAGGCCCCGCCGGGGCCGTTGTCGGGGGCCGGCGAGCTGATCCACAGCACCATGACAAGCATGGTGAGCGCGCCCAGCCCCAGCCCGGCCGCGAGCGCCCCGCGCAGGAACGTGAACGCCGGCGCGGCGGACCGGCCCTGCTCTGCCGACAACGAAGGGCTGTCTTCGGTCACTTGGGTCACACCGCCATGCTCCCAACGACACGCGCTAATTTCGCGTAACAAGCGAACAACCGTTGTGTCGCTCAAAATGCGTTTATGTACTTTTTTGCTCGGTGCAGGTCCACGGGGGTCCATTCATGACGCGGAGCCCGACCGATGCGGCCGCCGCCCTTCCGCTCCCTTCCCCCACGGAGCGACGCAGACTGCGTGAGGCACAGTCGCTGAGCGAAGAGCAGGTCGCGATGGCGGTGGGCGTCACCCCGGCCACCGTCCGGTCCTGGGAGACCGGCCGCGCCACGCCACGGGGGCGGACAGGTGAGGTGTACGCCCGGCTGATCAGCGGCGGTCGGACGGGCCCGCGGGACACGCCTTCGAGTACCCGGACCAGGTCCACCGCCCCGAGCACGCGGCCCAAGGCCACCGCCAAGCGGGCGTCCCACCCGGCGACGCCGACGACGGTCACGAGGCGGTCCAAGCCGGTGACGTCCACGGAACCGCCGACCCGTACGCCGGCCCGTACGCCGACCCCCGTCGAAGCCACCGGGAGCACCGCCATGGCCCCGACCGAGCCCGGCACCACCCCAGAGCCGCCCGGCGCATCATCCGGCACACGTGCAGCACCTGACGCACGTGAAGCGACTCCGACATCCGAGGGGCCGGAGTCACCGGTGTCACCCGGGTCGCCGGAGGCAACAGAGGCAGGGGCGACGGAAGAGGCCGAGAGGGTGGCCGAGCCAGCGGCCGAAGAGGTGGCCGAGAAGGCGGCCGAGGCCTTCGATGCCTTGTACAAGCACTGCGCCGCCACCCTTTTCCGCCAGACGTTCCTGCTGACCGGGCGCCGGGGCCTCGCCCAGGAGTCCGTCGCGCGGGCCTTCGCGCGGGCCTGGGAGCGCTGGCCCGAGGTCGCGGTGGACGGGGACCCGGTGGGCTGGGTGCGGGCCGCCGCGTACGAGTACGCGATGTCGCCGTGGCACCGGCTGCGCCGTACGCACCGCAAGCTCGACCCGCCGCCCACCGAGCCCGGTGCCCGCGCACTGCTCGACGCGCTGCTCGACCTGCCGCCCTCGTACCGTCGCACCCTGCTGCTCTACGACGGTGTCGGCCTGGACCTGCCGGAGACCGCGGCGGAGACGGAGGCCAGCACTCCAGCGGCGGCGAGCCGACTGATGAACGCCCGTGCCGCAGTCGCCGAGCGGCTGCCCAGGCCGGCGGAACCGGCGTCCCCCGCGGAGCAGTCGGCGCTCCTGTGTCAACAGCTCGACGCGCTCGCCGGGGCTCAGCCCCCCGCCTCGCTCCCCTCCCCCGACGTGGTCCGTACGGGCAGTGAGCGCCGGGCCCAGCGGTGGACGAGGGCGGCCATCTCCTTCACGCTGCTGCTCATCGGGCTGGCCCTGCTCACCCTGCTGACGGCTCCGACGCGCTACGAGACCCCGGAGTCACCCGCTCGGCGGGTCGAGGGGGTGCCGCCACGGGGCGGCCCGCAGAGACTGACGCCGCAGGACCTGGAGCTGCACAAGCAGCTGCGGGGCGAACTCGTGCAGGGCCCGGCCCGGCTGCTCCCCGAGCCCGGCTGAACAGGAGCGGGGACCGGCCGGCGGGCGGAACTCCGGGCGAAGACACAGCCGGAGAGTCAGCCGGAGACGCGGACCGAGCCACGGCCACGCGGAAAGAACGGCCACACGGAAAGAAACGGAAGGACCGCGCGGAGAGGCCGCGCGGAGAAGCCGAGGCAGGAAACGGCGGGGCAGGAAACGGCGTGGGCCCGTACCCCTGACCGGGGTACGGGCCCACGCCGTCTGTGCGGTGACGCGAAACTGCGGTGCTGCTCCGACGCGGCGAAGCGATCAGGCGCCGAGGATCTCGCGCGCCAGCTTGGCGGTCTCGGTCGGCGTCTTGCCGACCTTGACGCCGGCGGCCTCCAGGGCCTCCTTCTTCGCCTGCGCGGTACCGGAGGAGCCGGAGACGATGGCACCGGCGTGGCCCATGGTCTTGCCCTCGGGGGCGGTGAAGCCCGCGACGTAACCGACGACCGGCTTGGTGACGTTGGCCTTGATGAAGTCGGCCGCACGCTCCTCGGCGTCGCCGCCGATCTCACCGATCATGACGATCAGGTCGGTCTCGGGGTCGGCCTCGAACGCCGCGAGGGCGTCGATGTGCGTCGTACCGATGACCGGGTCGCCACCGATGCCGACGGCGGAGGAGAAGCCGATGTCACGGAGCTCGTACATCATCTGGTAGGTCAGCGTGCCGGACTTGGACACGAGACCGATGCGGCCGGGCTTGGTGATGTCGCCCGGGATGATGCCCGCGTTCGACTGGCCGGGGGTGATCAGGCCGGGGCAGTTCGGGCCGATGATCCGGGTCTTGTTGCCCTTCGAGCCCGCGTACGCCCAGAAGGCGGCGGAGTCGTGGACGGCGATGCCCTCGGTGATCACGACGGCGAGGGGGATCTCGGCGTCGATCGCCTCGACGACGGCGGCCTTGGAGAAGGCCGGCGGCACGAAGAGGACGGACACGTTCGCGCCGGTCTTCTCCATCGCCTCGGCGACGGTCCCGAACACGGGAACCTCGGTGCCGTCGAAGTCGACGGACGTGCCGGCCTTGCGCGGGTTCACGCCACCGACGATGTTGGTGCCGTCGGCGAGCATGAGCTTGGTGTGCTTCATGCCGGTGGCACCGGTCATCCCCTGGACGATGACCTTGCTGTCCTTGGTGAGGAAGATTGCCATGGTGTTGGAGTCCCTCGTCCCTTACTTCGCAGCCGCGGCGAGCTCGGCGGCCTTGTCGGCCGCGCCGTCCATGGTGTCCACGCGCTGAACGAGCGGGTGGTTGGCGTCGGAAAGGATCTTGCGACCCAGCTCCGCGTTGTTGCCGTCGAGGCGCACGACCAGCGGCTTGGTGACCTCTTCGCCCTTGCTCTTGAGCAGCGCAAGAGCCTGGACGATGCCGTTGGCGACCTCGTCGCAGGCGGTGATGCCGCCGAAGACGTTGACGAAGACGGACTTGACGTCCGGGTCGCCGAGGATGATCTCCAGGCCGTTCGCCATGACCTCGGCGGAGGCGCCGCCACCGATGTCGAGGAAGTTGGCGGGCTTCACGTTGCCGTGGTTCTCACCGGCGTACGCGACGACGTCCAGGGTCGACATGACCAGACCGGCACCGTTACCGATGATGCCGACCTCGCCGTCGAGCTTGACGTAGTTGAGGTTCTTGGCCTTGGCGGCGGCCTCGAGCGGGTTGGCCGCGGCCTTGTCCTCGAGCGCCTCGTGGTCGGGCTGACGGAAGTCGGCGTTCTCGTCGAGAGACACCTTGCCGTCCAGCGCCAGGACGTCGCCGGAGGCGACCTTGGCGAGCGGGTTGACCTCGACGAGGAGCGCGTCCTCGGCGACGAAGGTGTCCCACAGCGTCACCATGACCTCGGCGACCTTCTCGGCCACCTCGGCCGGGAACTTCGCCTGGGCGACGATCTCGCGGGCCTTCTCGATCGTGACTCCGGTGTTGGAGTCGACCGGAACCTTCGCGAGGGCCTCGGGGGTCTTCGCCGCGACCTCCTCGATGTCCATGCCGCCCTGCACCGAGGCCATGGCCAGGAAGGTGCGGTTGGTGCGGTCGAGGAGGTACGAGACGTAGTACTCCTCAAGAATCTCCGGCGCGGTCTCGGCGATCATCACCTTGTGGACCGTGTGGCCCTTGATGTCCATGCCGAGGATGTCGGTCGCGCGGGCGACCGCCTCATCGGGGGTGGCGGCCAGCTTGACGCCACCGGCCTTGCCGCGGCCGCCGACCTTCACCTGCGCCTTGACGACGGACTTGCCGCCCAGCCGCTCGGTCGCCTCGCGGGCTGCCTCAGGCGTGTCAATGACTTCACCGGCCAGCACCGGTACACCGTGCTTGGCGAAGAGGTCCCTCGCCTGGTACTCGAACAGGTCCACGCGCGTCCGTCCCTTTTCAGTGGTCTCGCGGTTCGTTTTCAGCGTGGGCGTGCCGCAAGGGGCAATGTGACTGCTCTGTCACTAGGAAGGCGCACAGGGTGACCCGGAGTACGCGGCATGTCCATCTCGCAGGTTATCCCCGCGCTCCACGGGACCCTAAATCGCAGATCACACCTGAGCGGTGATTACGGTCACAGACCGGGCCGGCTACCGGGTCGCGGCGGACAGCACCGCACGGCGCGGTGTGCGGGGACGGGCGAGGAGCGCGCCCCCTTTCACCGCAGGCGCGAGCCCCTTTCCCCGACGGGTCTCATCAAGGTGCCTCCTTGTCCGGTACGGGAAGCGGCCTCTTCTCGATCGCCGCCGCCATCACTTCCGGGAAGAGATCCGGTGTGCATGCGAACGCCGGGACGCCCAGGGCCCCGAGGGCCGCCGCGTGGTCGCGGTCGTAGGCGGGAGCGCCCTCGTCGGACAGTGCGAGCAGCGTCACGAACTGCACGCCGGAGGCCTTCATCGCGGCGACCCGTTTCAGCATCTCGTTGCGTATGCCGCCCTCGTACAGATCGCTGATGAGTACGACGACGGTGTCGGCGGGGCGGGTGATCCTCGACTGGCAGTAGGCGAGCGCGCGGTTGATGTCGGTGCCGCCGCCGAGCTGGGTGCCGAAGAGTACGTCGACGGGGTCGTCGAGCTGGTCGGTGAGGTCGACCACGGCCGTGTCGAAGACGACGAGTCTGGTCCGCAGGGTGCGCATGGAGGCGAGGACCGCGCCGAAGACGGAGGCGTGGACGACGGAGGCGGCCATCGATCCCGACTGGTCGATGCAGAGGACGACATCCTTCTTCACGGACTGCGCGGCCCGCCCGTAGCCGATGAGCCGCTCGGGAACGACGGTGCCGTACTCCGGGAGGTAGTTCTTGAGATTGGCCCGGATGGTGCGGTCCCAGTCGATGTCGTGGTGGCGGGGCCGGTTGATCTTCGCCGAGCGGTCCAGCGCACCGGTGAGGGTGGCCCGGGTGCGGCCGGCGAGCCTTTTCTCCAGTTCGTCGACGACCTTGCGCACAACCGCTCTGGCAGTCTCCTTCGTCGTCTCGGGCATGGCCTTGTTGAGCGAGAGGAGCGTTCCGACGAGATGGACGTCCGCCTCGACGGCCTCCAGCATCTCCGGTTCGAGGAGCAGTGCGGCGAGGCCGAGCCGGTCGATCGCGTCACGCTGCATGACCTGGACGACGGAGCTGGGGAAGTACGTGCGGATGTCGCCGAGCCAGCGGGCCACGGAGGGGGCGGAGGCCCCGAGTCCGGCCGAGCGGTTGTTCCCGCCCCGGCCTCCGGGACTGCCTCCGCCGCCGTAGAGCGCGGTCAGTGCGCCGTCCATCGCGGCATCGCGCCCGGTGAGGGTGCAGCCGGTGCTCTCGGCGCTGTCGCCGCCCAGGACCAGACGCCACCGGCGCAGCCGTTCGTCGTCGGCGGGGCCGGGGCGCGGGCCGGGGTGCGGGCCGGGGCGCACCGGGTGGTCCGCCGGGCCCGGCGGCGAGCCGTGGGCCTGGTGCGGTGCGGTGCCGGCCGTGTTGGCCGTCATCCTGTCGCCGTTCGTGGTCATCCCGTCGCCCCCAGCGGTTCCTCGACACTCCCGGCTCTCTCATACGTACCGACACCACCCCGGTCCGGATCCGTGCCGGCGCCTGCGGCGGGGCCGGGGTCGGTGCTGGTGCCTGCCCTGGTGCCGGTGCTTGCCCTGGTGCCGGTGCCGATGCCGGTGCCTGCGTCCGCGTCGGCGTTCGCGTCGGTGTCCGGGCCGAGCAGGAGGCGCAGGACCGGGACCACCGCATCGGCCCGGGCGCCGTCGAGTCCGGGGCCGAAGCCGGGGACCGCCGCCACGGTGCCGTCGGCTCCGGCAGCCGGTCCCCCGGTGGCCGGACCGCGCCGTACGAGCTCGCCCAGCGTGCGGCGCACACCCGCTTCGTACGTCGAGAAAGTGCGTCGCAGCAGGGGCAGCACATCGGCGAAGGTGTCGGCGGGAACCCCGCTGAGCCAGGCATCCACCAGGCCGAGCAGTCGCTCGTCGTGGACGAGAAGCATGCCGCCCCCGGCGGCTCCGCCCACGAACCCCTCGATCCAGGCCGCGGCGTCGGCCGGGGGTGTGCCGGGCGAGAGGGCCAGGCCCATCAGCCGTGCCGCGTCGTCCTCCGCGAGCCGCCCTTCGTCGAGCAGCAGACGGGCCGCACGACCCCGGATGACGCCCGCGACCGTGTCCCGGGTGGCGAGCCTGTGCAGCACGGCGGTCCAGCGCTCGCGCAATCCGTCCCCGCCGGTGTCCGTCCCGACGGCCCCGGTGAGCAGGCCGATCGCGGTGTGGACTGCGTCCATCCGGCGGCGCAGTCCGGCGGCGCCGTCGGCGTCGAGTCCGGTGCAGGCGGGCGGCAGTCCGACGCAGATCCGCTCGGCGAGCCCGGCCGCGACCTCGCCGAGCGCCGCGGTGTCCGTGGACCGGACGTCGCCGTAGCGCAGGGTGCGGGCCAGCGCGGGCAGGGCATCGGCGAGTTGTCCGACGTCGGCGTCGAGTGCGGCACGGTCGGCGAGGGCCCGCATCACCACGGGCAGGGCGTCGGGAAGTTCCGCGAGAAGGCAGTGCTCGGCCAGTGCGGTGACCTCGGCGAGGCCCGTCGCCGAGACCGCCTGGAACTCGGCCTTGGCGGTCGCCGCGGAGAGCACGGTGGTGCCCCAGGTCCCGGCCTCCGCGACCTGTACGTACAGCTCGGGTTCCCAGCGCAGCCGCCAGCTCTCCCGGAAGGTGCCGGTGCCGGCCCGGCCGGTCGCGGGCTCGCCCCAGCCGACGGCGAGGAGGCGCAGCCGGTGGAGCAGCCGGCTGCGGGCCACGTCGGTGTCCTTGCGCAGATCGAGCTCCAACTCCCGCTCCAGCGCCTCCGGTTTGAGCCGGAGCGTGCGCTGCTGCCGGGTGAGGTCGCGCTGCAGAGGTACGGCGGGGGCGGCCTCCGGTACTGCGCCGAGCGTCTCGCCGACGATCAGCCGGTCCTGTACGAGCGCGAGCGGCACATCGGACCCCTCGCACATCACGGCCCTGATCGCATCGGTGGTCTCGCCCAGCCCGGCAAGCGGGCGGCCGCGCACGGCGGCGAGGGTCTCGGCGAGCCGGACGGCCTCGATGACATGGGCGGACGAGACGAACCGGTCCTCGTCGCGCAGGAGTCCGGCGACCTTGGTCATCCACCGCTCGATCGGGCGGTCGGGGGCGTCGAAGAGGTGTCCGTACCAGCCGGGCGAGTCGATGCCCGCCCCGTAACCGCTGTGCCGGGCGAGCCGGCGGTGCGACCAGGGCACCCAGGTCAGCTCGGCCTTGACCTTGGGCAGCCTCTTGAGCAGGGCCCGGTCGGCGGCGAGTGTGGTCCTCGTGGCGAGCGCGGGCACGTGCCAGGCGCCGCAGACCACGGCGATGTCGTCGCCGTACTCCTTCACCGCCTTGCGCAGTTGGATGCGCATGTACGCCTCACGGACGGTGTCACGGGGATGACCGCCGTCGCCGTATACGTCGCGCAGGGCCGTCATCGCCTCGGCGAGCACGGCGAACGGTGCCTGCGGGTCGACAGCTCCACCGCCCTGGGTGCGGTGTTCGACGACGTCCTCCCACCAGCGCTCAGGATCGTCGTAACCCGCCGTTTCGGCCAGTACGCCGATGGGGTCGACCGGGACGCGCACAGGCGAGCCGTCGTCAGGCGTCTCCCCGTCCGCACCCCCAGTCCCAGTCCCGTCCCTGTCCCTGTCCCTGTTCCGGCTTCTGTCCCCGTTCTCGTCCTGTCCCCCGTTCTCGTTCTCGCCCCCGTTCCCGTCGACGCCCCCGTCCTGGCCGTCCCGGTGTTCCGCCGCCTGTGTCATGGCCAGGGAATTCACCGCGGGGAGGTCGATGAAGCGGACCGGCACGTCATGCGCAAGCGCCCAGCGGATCGCGACCCACTCGGGCGAGAACGCCGCCAGCGGCCAGAACGCCGCCTGCCCCGGGTCGTCCACGGCGTGGGCGAGCAGCGCCACCGGCGGTCGCATCTGCTCGTCGGCAGCCAGCGGAAGAAGCGCGTCACCCTCCGGGGGCCCCTCGATGAGCACGGCCTGCGGGCGGGCGGCGTCCAGGGCCGCACGGACGGCCCGGGCCGAGCCCGGTCCGTGGTGCCGCACCCCCAGCAGCAGCGGTCCGCCGGGCCGCGTGGCCCGGATCATGCGGATACCTCGCGGCAGGCGCGGTAGAAGTCCTTCCACCCGTCCCGCTCCCGGACGACGGTCTCCAGGTACTCCTGCCAGACCACCCGGTCGGCCGCGGGGTCGCGGACGACCGCACCGAGGATGCCCGCCGCCACATCACCGGGGCGCAGCACTCCGTCACCGAAGTGCGCCGCCAGCGCCAGGCCGTTGGTGACGACGGAGATCGCCTCGGCCGTCGACAGCGTCCCCGAGGGGGACTTGAGTTTGGTGCGGCCGTCGGCGGTGACGCCGTCGCGCAGCTCGCGGAAGACGGTGACGACGCGTCGGATCTCGGCCAGGCCGTCGGGCGCGGCCGGGAGGTCGAGCGAGCGTCCGATCTGGTCGACGCGCCGGGAGACGATGTCGACCTCGGCGTCGGGGGTCTCCGGCAGCGGCAGCACGACGGTGTTGAACCGGCGGCGCAGCGCGCTGGACAGCTCGTTGACCCCGCGGTCGCGGTCGTTGGCCGTGGCGATGACATTGAACCCGCGGACCGCCTGGACCTCCTGGCCCAGTTCGGGGACGGGGAGCGTCTTCTCCGACAGGATCGTGATGAGCGAGTCCTGTACATCGGCGGGGATACGGGTGAGTTCCTCGATCCGCGCCGTCATGCCGTCGGACATCGCGCGCATGAGCGGGCTGGGCACCAGGGCGTCACGGCTGGGTCCGTGCGCGAGCAGTTGTGCGTAGTTCCAGCCGTAGCGGACGGCTTCCTCCGGGGTGCCCGCCGTGCCCTGGACGAGCAGCGTCGAGTCACCGCTGACGGCTGCCGCGAGATGCTCGGACACCCAGGTCTTGGCGGTGCCGGGAACGCCGAGGAGCAGCAGGGCCCGGTCGGTGGCGAGTGTGGTCACGGCGACTTCGACGAGGCGGCGCGGGCCGACGTACTTGGGCGTGATCACCGTGCCGTCCGGCAGTGCGCCGCCGAGCAGGTAGGTGGCGACGGCCCACGGGGAAAGCCGCCAACGGGCGGGCCGCGGGCGGTCGTCGGCCGCGGCGAGGGCCTTCAGCTCATGGGCGAAGGCGACCTCGGCATGCGGCCGCAGGGCCTGCGCGCCGTCGGTGGCGGTGGTTTCGGACACGGTCATGGTTCCCCCTCCAGATCGGTCGACCTGATGTGGTTCCCACCGTGCACCATGGCACTGACAATCGGCCTCGACCGCGGGTCGGGGCCGATTCAGCCGCTACGGGCGGGGAGTTCAGCCCGCCACCGGCGAGACCGCGACGCAGCCGCCCGCGGTGATGAGTTCCTCGCCCTCGGCCTCCTTGATGACCTTGCCCTGGTACGTGATCGAGCAGGCGACGTCGGCCCCGTCCTCGTCCAGGGCGATCGGCGTGACGGCGGGCGGCATGATCCCGCGCAGCGTGACGGTCTTCCGCCACGGCAGGGTGGGTGACTTGACGGTCTCGACCTCCGGTTCCATGGCCTTGCCCCCGCCCCCGTGGAACTGGATCTCGTCGACGCCCGTGCCGGTGACCTCGTATGTGACCTCGTACGTCTCGTCCACGGCCTTGTCCACCTGGTCGACGGCCTCGGAGCAGGCGCCGAGGCCCATGACGAGGCCGACGACGACCGCTGCGCAGAGAGCGGTACGCGCGGTGCGGACGTGACGGAAGCGGTGAATGCTGCGGATGTTGTGGGTGCTGTCGGTGCTGTGGATGTTGTGGGTGCTGTGGGTGTTTTGGATTCTGTGGCTCATCGGTCGATCCCCCCGGATCCAGACGTCGGAAGCTCGCAGCGAATCGCAAAGCAAAGGTAAAGTCAAACGCTGCACGGGACGACGAATCAGCAGGTCAGGCTGATTGTCAGTGGTGGGCTCTACCGTCGTTCCCATGCTGCTATCTCACGGGGGAGAACCCTTGCGCACCGCCGAACCGGCGGCTCGCTGGACGGTGGAGCAGGTCCTGGCGCTGGCTCCTGACGACGCCTCACGCAAGGCGGGGAGCAAGCTCGGCTCGGCCGGTCCGTGGTCGGGCAGCGGGTGCGACGGTTCGGGTGCGGTGTGGGGGCTGTGCAAGGGAAGCGGAAGCAAGCCGTACCAGACGGTGGTCGACACCACCGGCCCCGCGTACAAGTGCAGTTGCCCCAGCCGGAAGTTCCCCTGCAAGCACGCGCTGGGGCTGCTGCTGGTCTGGGCGTCCGGCGCATCGGCCCTGCCCACGGGCGAGGTCCCGGACTGGGCCGGTGAATGGCTGACGGGCCGTCGCGGGCGTGCGGCGGAGAAGGGGGAGACGGGCGGGCCGACGACGGATGGCGCCCCGGCCACAGGCCCGGCCGACCCGGTGGCGGCCCGGCGGCGGGCCGAGCGCCGGGCCGCGCGGATCACCGGCGGAGCACAGGAGCTCCAGCAGCGGCTGGCGGATCTGCTGCGCGGCGGTCTGGCGGCGGCCGATCAGCCGGAGTACGGACTCTGGGAGGAGACGGCGGCCCGCATGGTCGATGCCCAGGCACCCGGACTGGCCTCCCGGGTGCGGGAGTTGGGCGCCGTACCGGCATCCGGGGCGGGCTGGCCGGTACGGCTGCTGGAGGAGTGCGCGCTGCTGCATCTGCTGGACCGGGCATGGCTGGGAATCAGCCGGTTGCCGGAACCGCTGGCGGCCACGGTGCGTACCCGCGTGGGGTTGCCCGCCCCCGCCGAGGGGCCACCGATCCGCGACCACTGGCTGGTCCTCGCGCAGTACGACACCCCGGACGGCAGAATCGTCGCGCGCCGGATCTGGCTCCACGGAAGGGAGTCGGGCCGCACGGTGCTGCTGCTCTCCTTCGGGGCGGCCGGGCGCTCCCCCGGGCCGGCACTGCCGACGGGCGTGACGATCGACGCGGAGATCACGCTCCATCCGGGCACGAACCGGCTGCGGGCTGAGCTGGGGCGGCAGTTCGGCGCCCCGTCCCCGGTCGGCACGCCACCTCCGGGCGGCACGGCGGCGACCGCGATCGGCGCGTACGGAGACGCCCTGCGGGACGACCCCTGGCTGGACGCCTGGCCGGTGACGCTGCGCGAGGTCATACCCGTGCCGTCCGGGCACGGCTGGCAACTGGTCGACGCGGCGGGCGAGACCGCCCTGCCCCTCGCTCCGTCGGCGCTGTCCCGGCCCGGACTGTGGAAGCTCGTCGCGCTCTCCGGCGGCTCCCCGGTCACGGTCTTCGGCGAATGCGGCCACCGCGGCTTCGACCCGTTCGCGGCCTGGACCTCGGACGCGGGCGATACCGCGGGAGGGGCCGACATGACGTTCGAAACGGTGCCGCTCGTCTGACACCGAATGCGAAGGATGCAAAGGACGCACAGGACGCGAAGGGTCCGAAGGGTTCGAAGGGTCTGAAAGGTTCGAAGTCCGAAGGGGGACCAATGCCTCGCACCACCACACCCACGCCATGGGAAGACCTCGTCACCTCGGCGCTTCTCGGCACCGACCGCCGACCGGCCGGGAGAGACGGCGGACCGGCCGGACTGCTGGATGCGGCGGCGCTCCAGACCGTGCGGCGCAGAGCAGGGCTGCTGCCCGCCCCCGCCGCCCCTCGGCCCGAGCCCGCGCCCGCCGACCCGAGGCCGCCGTTGCCCCCCGCCGCACGACACAGGCTGGCCCAACTGCTCGCGGACCGGTCGGCAACAGGGGGCTCGGGCGGTCGGCGCGGTACGGCTCCCGATCTCACGGAGCTGATTCCGCAATGGCTGGCCATCGCCAACCAGCACGGCTTCCGGGCTCCTGCCGCACTGCTGCCGCCCCTGCTCGACGCGGCCAGGTCCCGTACCGATCTGCGGCCCCAGGCCCTGGCCTTCGCCGGGCCGCGCGGACGGTGGCTGGCCGGGCTGAACCCCGAGTGGAAGTTCGCGCTGCGCGGCTCGTCCGGCGGTTCGTCGCTGCCCGACGTCACGGAGCCGGAAGCGGTCACCCGGCTGTGGGAGGAGGGCCTGTTCGCCGAGCGGGTCGCCCTGCTCGGCGCCGTACGGGCGCATGACCCCGGCGCGGCGCTCGTGCTGCTCGCCACCACGTGGTCCACCGAGCGCGCCGAGGACCGGCTGATGTTCCTCGATTCGCTGCGCACGGGTCTGTCCGCCGTGGACGAGGCGTTCCTGGAGCAAGCCCTCTCCGACCGGAGCCGCAATGTCCGCTCGACGGCTGCCGAACTGCTCTCCGCGCTGCCGGAGTCGGCGTTCGCCGGACGGATGGCCGCCCGTGCGACGTCCTGCGTGAGCCCGGACCTCTCGGGCGGCGATGCCTCCGTCGCGGTGGAGGCCCCGCACGAATGCGACGCCGCGATGGAGCGCGACGGCGTGGTGGCGGTGCCGCCGTCCGGGCGGGGCGAACGGTCCTGGTGGTTCGGCCAGTTGGTGGAGGCGGCCCCACTCGCCACCTGGCCGGTGCGGCTCGGTGGTCGCACCGCGCAGGAGATCGTCGCCCTGCCGGTGGCCGACGGCTGGGCCGAGGAGCTGCACGCGGCCTGGTGTCGGGCGGCGGTGCGGCAGCGGAATCCGGAGTGGGCCCGCGCGCTGCTCGGCGCCCCGTCCGTCCCACCGTCGAACGGCCCCGGCACGGCGTCGCTCGCCGAGCGGTCGAAACTCCTTGCCCTGCTCCCCGCGGCCGAACGGGGCGAGTGGGTGGCCGACTTCATCGCGGCACACGGGCTGTCGGAGGCGTTCCAGCTGCTCGGGGTCTGCCCGACACCCTGGTCCGAGCCACTCGGCCGCTCAGTCGTCGACGCCCTGGACATCGCCCGGGACGCGGGCAGCTATCCCTGGAGCTTCAGCGGCGTGATGGGCCTGGCCGAACGCTGCCTGAACCCGGCCGAGGCGGACCGCCTAGAGGTTCTCACCACCACCCCGGACGAACCGGAGGACGCCTCACCGGGAGCGAACGGCTACTGGTCGGAAGCCTTCCAACGACTGGTCTCCACGCTGCGGCTGCGCGCGACGATGGAGCGGGAGCTGATACCGGCCCGAGGGGAACCGGTACCGGCCTGAGGGAAACCAGTGCTTCCTGAAACGAACCGCCGGACTTCCACCGGGAGAACCGACGCCCCCGGCCGGGACGGATCCGCAGACACCGAAAGCCTGGGCGCGGGGGCGGTCGCCGGGGCAGCGAGGCGCCGGGGCAGCGAAAGCGGAAGCGGGGACCGAGGCGCGGAGTCAGGCTTCGGGGCGGGGAAGACGGGAATCGGGGCGCCCGGGGCAGGGAAGAGACCGGGGCGCGGTGGACAGGCGGCACAGCCCCGGAACCCGGGCCCTGATGCCCCGGAGGCCGAAAAGGCGGCGGGGGCGGGTCCGGGAAGGCGGGGGGCGACAGCCCGGCCCGGAGCAACCGGCCCGGTCCACCTGCCCGGGCAGGCCGACCCGGGCAGGTGGACCGGGCGGCCCGTCGCCCGGGGGCGCGCCTTGCCTGGGGGCGTGTCGCGGCGGGTCAGGCCTCCGCAGGGTGACGGACGTTCGCGTTGACCCAGTCGACGATCGACGCCGTCGTCGCGCCCGGGGTGAAGATCTCCGCGACACCCTGGTCCTTCAACGGCGCGATGTCCGCCTCCGGAATGATGCCTCCGCCGAAGACCTTGATGTCCTCCGCCTCCCGCTCCTTCAACAGCTCGATCACCTTGGCGAAGAGCGTGTTGTGCGCACCGGAGAGGATCGAGAGGCCGATCGCGTCGGCGTCCTCCTGGATCGCGGTGTCCACGATCTGCTCGGGCGTCTGGTGGAGCCCGGTGTAGATGACCTCCATACCGGCGTCGCGCAGCGCCCGCGCGATCACCTTGGCCCCGCGATCATGGCCGTCCAGGCCCGGCTTCGCCACCACCACACGGATCGGACCGGTCACACCCATCACTGCCTCCACATGCCTCTCCCGTGCCTGTAGGGCCGGGGATGTGAACGAACGTTATCTACAGCATCCCGCAACCCGCCGTTTCACGGTGGACGGGGAGGGGGAAATCACACGTGGGACATGTTCACCGGGCGCCGTTCCCGTTTGATGCGGCTCGCCTGCCGTGCGGGACCGGCCGCCCGGGGGAGCCGCTACGAGGTCGCCGTACCACCGCGCCGCCAGCCGCGCGGCACGGTGGTACGGCCCGTCGGCCAGGCGCTCGCACTTCCGCAACGGCACCCCATGAGGGCATACGGGGACCGGAGCCGTCTCCCCCGCTTGCCGGAGCAGGAGGTCGGCCATGCAGGTCCTGCCTTTCCTACCGCTACTACCGCGCCGGGTGCGTCCGTGCCGCCCCCGGCTGTCATCCGCCCCGCTCAAGGCCGGCGCACTCGAACTGGTGGTCCTCGCCGGACACGTACTCCTCGACTCCACCGGCATCGCCGGGGAGCGACAGCCCGCGCCACACCTGGCCGGGGCATCCACCGACACCGCACCCGTCGCCGCCGCATCCACCGACACCGCACCCGCCGAGGCGACCGCACCCCGCGCCGAGGGCGGCGAGCAGCCGCCCGTCGTGCTCCTGCACGGCTTCATCGACAACCGTTCGGTCTTCGCCCTGCTCCGCCGCTCCCTCGTCCGGCAGGGCCGACGCCATCTGGAGTCGCTCAACTACTCGCCGCTGACCTGCGACATCCGCACGGCGGCCGAGCTGCTCGGCCGACATGTCGAGGAGATCTGCGCCCGCACCGGGCACCATGAGGTCGACATCGTGGGGCACAGTCTCGGCGGCCTGATCGCCCGCTACTACGTGCAGCGACTGGGCGGTGACCAGCGGGTCCGCACCCTGGTCACCCTCGGCACACCACACGGGGGCACGGCCATCGCCCCGCCGGCCAGCGCTCACCCCATCGTGCGCCAGATGCGTACGGACTCCGCGCCGATCAAGGAACTACGCAGGCCGGCACCCGGCTGCCGCACCCGGTTCGTGAGTTTCTGGAGCGAGCTGGACCGGGTGATCGTCCCCGCCGAGGCGGCCCGCATCGACCATCCGGATCTCGACGCGCTGAACGTACGCGTCAGCGGGATCGGCCATCTCGCACTCCCCGTGCACCCGACCGTCGCCGCCGCGGTCCGGCAGGCGCTGGAATCCCGTGAAGCGATGACCGAAGCCATCGGAACCGCAGGAGCCTCCTGAGCCTTCCGAGCCGGTACAGACCCCACAAATAGAACGCGCTTCGAACATAGGGCCAAGGCTGTGTAGACAGGTCGTCGAAAGGCGGCCGATTGCCCGTTTCCTGAGCCGCCCGAAGCCGCCGAAGATTGTCCACGTCGCATACCGCCGGGTACAGTCGCGGCCACTGCTCCCCTGGGATTCCCCCCGCCGGAACCCAGAACACAGGTCCTGCTGCCGAGGCGAGAGAGAAGTTGGTGAACGACCAGCACCCCCACGCCGGGTACGCCGGATACGACAGTGAGGCGACCGGCGGCTTCGACAGCGATCCGCTCTTCGGTTCGCTCCCCGGCGGTCACGACGGCGCATACGGCAGCGGCTACGGCGCCGGGCAGTCCGGATACAGCGGCCAGTACGACTCCACGCAGTGGGACACGGGCGCGCACCCGACCACCTCGTACGGCGCCTACACCCCGTACACCGCTCAGCCCGAGCAGCAGTACGAGGCGGGTCCGACGTACGAGACCACGGCTACGTGGACGCCGGTTGCCGACTACGGCACGGAAGCAACCACGACCACCACCGCCACCACCGAGTTCGCCGGCATTCCGGCACAGGGTGGCACACCGGACGCCACGGGCCAGTGGGACACCAGCGGCTGGCACACGAGCGCCCAGTGGACCATGAGCGACACGGCCGCATACGACACCGGCGCGTACGACGCCACCGCTTGGAACACCGGCGCCACACCCGAGCACGAGCAGCAAATCGAGCAAACTGCACCAATCGCACAGGTTTCGTACGAAGCGCCGCCGACACACGAGGCGCACGGCACCCACGAGTCCTACGCCGGCCTGGACTCCTACGACCCCTGCGAGCCCTACCGCACCGACGGCACGGGGGACGGTGACACAGACGACGCAGACGACGCAGGTGTCGCAGGCATCGCGGACGCCGTAACCGAGACGCACCACACCGTCAGCCGCCCCGCCACCCGTAACGGCGGCGGCAACCGCAGTCGGCGGCGTTCCCCCACGAAGCGTTCCGCGCTCCTCACCGTCGCCATTCCTTCCGCCTGCGTGATGAGCGTGGCCGGAATCGCCGCAGCCTCCGTCGGCGGGCTGGCCGGCGAGGACAAGAAGGACGACAACACCACCACGATGGCGGCCGCCGACCCCGGTTCCGTCAAGTCGGCCGCGGCCAACAACAAGTTGGACACCCAGCTCGCCAATCTCAGGGCCGATGCCCAGAACTTCGCCGACCGCGCCAGCCGTACCCAGGAACGCATCGACCTGCGGGAGCGGCAGGCCGCCGAGAAGAAGAAGCGCGAGGATGAGGCCGCCCGCAAGGAAGCCCTGCGCCCCAAGTTCGTCATGCCGGTCAAGGATCACCGCCTCAGCGCGTACTTCGGCCAGGCGGGCGTCAACTGGATGTCCGTGCACACGGGCATCGACTTCCCCGTCTTCGAGGGTACGCCCGTGATGGCCGCGACGGACGGCACCGTGCGCACCCAACTGAACAGCGCCTACGGGAACATGGCCATCGTCACCATGGCCGACGGGACCGAGACCTGGTACTGCCACCTCAGCAGCACCAGGATCCGCTCGGGACCGGTCAAGGCCGGTGACGTCATCGCGTACTCGGGCGACTCCGGGAACTCGACCGGTCCGCACCTGCACTTCGAGGTGCGGCCCGGCGGCGGATCAGCGATCAACCCGCTGCCCTGGCTCCGCAGCCACGGCGTCGACCCGACCTGAGCCGGACCACCCCGGCTTGAGCGGGACCACCCCGGCTTGAGCCGGACCACCCCGGCCTGAGCGGGACGCCCCGAGCCCGGACGCCCCGAGCCGAGCCGAGCCGGCCGACGGATGGCCGGGGCCGGGACGACAGCCCCGGCCGCCGGCGCCCCGCCGCCTACAGCTTCTCGACCGGCGCGTACCGCAGCAGCAGCTTCTTCGGCCGCTCGTCCCCGAAGTCGACCGTCGCCTTCGCCTGGTCGCCGAAGCCCTCGACCGCCGTCACCGTCCCGAGGCCGAACTGGTCGTGCGTGACCCGGTCCCCGACGGACAGTGTGACCGTCGGCTTGTCCGAGGTCCGCCGGGTCGCGAAGCCCGAGGGGCCGGAGCGCGAACGCGACGAGGACAGCGACGAGGTGATCCCCGACGTGGGTCCGGCCGGGGCCGCCATCGGCCCGGTCCGCCGCCACTCCAGGTGCTGGTCCGGGATCTCCTCCAGGAACCGTGACGGCGGGTTGTACGAGGGCTGCCCCCACGCGCTGCGCATCGCCGCCCGGGTCAGATAGAGCCGCTCGCGGGCCCGGGTGATGCCGACGTACGCGAGCCGCCGCTCCTCCTCCAGCTCCTTGACCTGGCCGAGCGCCCGCATGTGCGGGAAGACGCCGTCCTCCATGCCGGTCAGGAAGACCACCGGGAACTCGAGGCCCTTCGCGGTGTGCAGCGTCATCAGCGTGATGACGCCGGAGCCGTCCTCGTCCTCGTCGGGGATCTGGTCGGAGTCGGCGACGAGCGCGACCCGCTCCAGGAACTCGGCGAGGGTGCCCGTGCCTTCCTCGCCGGACTCCCCGCGCTCCTGCTCGAATTCGAGGGCGACGGCGGCG
The DNA here is from genome assembly GCF_043080425.1 of Streptomyces sp. NPDC015032. Lineage (NCBI taxonomy): Bacteria > Bacillati > Actinomycetota > Actinomycetes > Kitasatosporales > Streptomycetaceae > Streptomyces > Streptomyces sp. NPDC015032. The sequence continues at coordinate 28,059 of NZ_JBIBVN010000004.1, forward strand.
AGTTCCTGGAGGTTCTCGATGCGGGTCTCGTCCTGCGGGTCGGTGGACGCCTGGAGCTCCGCGAGATAGCCGGTCCGCTCCAGGACGGCCTCCAGGACCACGGCCGGGCCCGCGCCGGACTCGACGATGGTGCGCAGCTCCTCCATCAGCGTGTTGAACCGCTTGACGGCGTTGGCCGACCGGGCCGCCATGCCGTACGCCTCGTCGACCCGGCGCAGTGCCTGCGGGAAGGTGATCTTCTCGCGCAGGGACAATGCGTCGATCATCGCCTCGGCGCGGTCGCCGATGCCGCGCTTGGGCACATTGAGGATGCGGCGCAGCGGGACGGTGTCCTCGGGGTTGGCGAGGACCCGGAGGTAGGCCAGGACGTCCCGGACCTCCTTGCGTTCGTAGAAGCGCACGCCGCCGACGACCTTGTACGGCAGGCCGACGCGGATGAAGATCTCCTCGAAGACCCGGGACTGCGCGTTCGTACGGTAGAAGACCGCGACGTCGCCCGCCCTGGCATCGCCCGCGTCGGTCAGCCGGTCGATCTCGTCGGCGACGAACTGCGCCTCGTCGTGCTCGGTGTCGGCGACGTAGCCGGTGATCCGGGCGCCGGTGCCGGCGTTCGTCCAGAGGTTCTTGGGACGGCGGCTCTCGTTGCGCTCGATGACCGCGTTGGCGGCGGACAGGATCGTCTGCGTGGAGCGGTAGTTCTGCTCCAGCAGGATCGTGGTCGCGTCCGGGTAGTCCTCCTCGAACTGGAGGATGTTGCGGATGGTCGCGCCGCGGAAGGCATAGATCGACTGGTCCGCGTCACCGACGACGCACAGCTCGCCGGGGGCGTCGCCCTCACCGGCCGGGCCGACCAGTTCGCGTACGAGGGTGTACTGGGCGTGGTTGGTGTCCTGGTACTCGTCGACCAGGACGTGGCGGAAGCGGCGGCGGTAGTGCTCGGCGACGTCGGGGAACGCCTGGAGGAGGTGGACCGTCGTCATGATGATGTCGTCGAAGTCCAGCGCGTTGGCCTCGCGCAGCCGGGACTGGTACATCGTGTAGGCCTGGGCGAGGGTCTTCTCGAACCCGTCCGCCGCCTGGCCGGCGAAGGTCTCCTCGTCGATCAGTTCGTTCTTCAGGTTCGAGACCTTCGCCGTGAACGACTTCGGCGGGAAGCGCTTCGGGTCCAGATCGAGATCGCGGCAGACCAGGGCCATCAGCCGCTTGGAGTCGGCGGCGTCGTAGATCGAGAACGACGAGGTGAAGCCGAGCTTCTTCGATTCGCGGCGCAGGATGCGTACGCACGCACTGTGGAAGGTCATGACCCACATGGCGTTGGCGCGCGGTCCGACGAGCTGTTCGACGCGCTCCTTCATCTCGCCCGCGGCCTTGTTGGTGAAGGTGATCGCCAGGATCTGGCCGGGGTGCACCCCGCGCTCGGCGAGGAGGTGGGCGATCCGGTGGGTCAGCACCCGGGTCTTGCCCGAGCCCGCCCCGGCGACGATGAGCAGCGGGGAGCCCGCGTGGACGACGGCGGCCCGCTGCTCGGTGTTCAGCCCGTCGAGGAGCGCCGCGGGGTCGATGACCGGGCGGGGCGCGCCGTCGCGGTAGTACGCGTCCCTGGGCGGCGGGGGCCCATCGAACACGCCCGCGAAGAGGTCCTCCGGCACCGCTTCGGGTACGGAGTCCTCGGGGGGCGGCGGGGGCTCTTCCTCCGAGTGCTGGAGGCCGGCCAGGAAGCTGTCGTCAAAGAGGCTGCTCATCGCTTGCCGAGTCTAGGACGCCGGACCGACACACGGCGGCCGCATACCGAACTGCACCCCGGCCGCATGACGAACCCCACTCCACGACCGGGCACGCAGAGAGAACGAGCCGCCACTACGGGTGAGAAATTCCGGACCCTCGTCCACCCTGGCACCCCAATCCACGAAGGTCACGAACGCGTATCGGGCATATCGAACATCAACCTTCACAGCAGCATCATGAGTTGGCTAGCGTGCTCGACCGGGCGGCCCGTACCCCCTGAGGCGAACCACGCCGAGCGGGCGCCCGCGCCGAATCCGGGCCGCCCTCGCGGGCGTTCGGAGCCGGGGAACCATACGCAGCACTGGGGTGAATCGGTCCTTATCCCCCACTCGGACCGTAGGGCAGCCTTCCGTTCCGCCCGAACCCGACAGCTAACCCGGCAGGCGGTCCACGGAAGGAGATGCCTGCCTTGGCATCGCATCGCAAACCGCGCCCCCGGGTGCGCACCACCACTCCGGCCGTCGGGCTCACGACGGCGGCCCTGGCGTCCGTGACCCTGCTCTCCACGCAGAGCGCCACGGCGGCCCCCGCTCCGAAGCCCAGTGTCGAGGACGTCCAGAAGCAGGTCGACGACCTCTACCGGCAGGCGGGTACCGCGACCCAGCGGTACAACCAGGCGAAGGAGGCCTCCGCCGCCCAGCGCGCCGAGGTGGACACGCTCCTGGACGACGTGGCGAAGCGCGCCGACAAACTCAACGACGCCCGCAGGACGCTCGGCTCCTACGCGGCCGCGCAGTACCGCACCGGGTCGCTCACGCCGAGCGCCACCTTCTTCCTGGCCGACGACCCGCAATCGTACTTCGACCAGAACCAACTGATGGACCGGATGTCCGGTCAGCAGCAGAAGGCACTCACGGACTTCCGCGCGCAGCAGGCCAAAGCCTCGAAGAAGCGCGCCGAAGCGGTGCGCAGCCTGGAGACGCTGACCACGACGCAGGCCACGCTGCGCACCAGCAAGCAGAACGTTCAGCAGAAGCTGGGCGAGGCGCGGACGATGCTGTCGAAGCTGACCGCCGAGGAGAAGGCGCGGCTCGCGGCGCTGGAGCGGAAGAAGGAGGCGGAGGCCAAGCGCAAGGCGGAGGAACTGGCGCGACAGCAGGCCGCCGCCAAGGCGGAGGCGGACCGCAAGGCCGCGGAGGCCGCGGAGGCCGCGAAGAAGACGGGGTCCGGCAGCGGTACGGGAACGGGCACCGGGACCGGCACCGGGACCGGCACCGGCACCGGCTCGGGCAGCAGCGCCTCCACCAAGGCGGAACAGGTCCTGGCCTTCGCCCGCGCCCAGATCGGAAAGCCGTACGTCTGGGGCGCGACCGGTCCGTCCTCGTACGACTGCTCCGGGCTCACCCAGGCGGCATGGAAGGCCGCGGGCGTCACCATCCCGCGCACCACCTGGGACCAGGTGAAGGTCGGCACCCGGGTCGCCACGGCGGACCTGCGCCCCGGCGACCTCGTCTTCTTCTACGACGACATCAGTCACGTCGGCATCTACAAGGGCGACGGAATGATGATCCACGCGCCGAAACCGGGGGCGAACGTGCGCGAGGAGTCGATCTACTACATGCCGATCTACGGCAGCGTGCGGCCGGGTTAGCGGTCCGCCGCACCGCCGCCCTGGGCGCGAGCCGGCCGGCCCGACCAGTGGTCGGCCGGGTCGTACCCCGGGCCGGCCGATGCCTCCGGGCGGCTCACGCCCCGGGACCGGGGCCCCCGAAACCGGCTCACGCCCCGGAGCCGGGCCGGCTCTCCGGAATCGGGCCGGCTCTCCGGCGGGCCCTGGCCCCGGCCCTGCGGACAGTGGCCGCCGGCCTCGGTTCTCAGGTCCAGAGCGTCGCGATGAAGATATTGGCGAGCGTCAGCCCGCCCACGGCCGCGAAGGCGCCCTTGTCGACCTTCTCCTCGTCCCGCTTGATGTAGACCAGCGCGAGGACGACGACCAGGAACAGCAGCTTGACCCCGATCTTGATGTTGTTCACATGACCGCCGTCGGCCTGGTTGAGCCCGACCAGTGCGACCCCGGTGACCAGCATCGTGAGCGCACCGTGCAGCATCGCCGGGACGAACCGGGCCGTGCCCGCGCCCATCGCCTTCATCTGGGTCAGGAAACCGCCCAGCAACGAGGCGATACCGATGATGTGCAGGGCGACGAAGACATGAATGAGTACGTCCATGAGGCCGCAGCCTAGCCCCGCCCATATCACCACTCCGCAGCCAGGTGCGGCTTCTTGGCGCTTCGCTCGTGTCTGCACCAATTGCCTGACTCTGTTGTCATTTTTCCGATCAGATAGCGACAGGCTCGCGCCAAATTCGGGCAATAGATGCCATTACGACTCTTCCCCGTGCCCCGGGTTTAGCGTCCCTGACCAGGTGACCGGCTTCACCGCCGCTCCGCACCCGGACGGCACGCCGGTCACCCCGCCGAGAGGTCCGGCGGCGGACCGCTCCCCCGTTGGCGGCCCGCCGCCGGGCCTCGGGCGGGCCCGCCGGTAGTCCCCGACGGGCAGTCGTCAGGAAGGACGCACGCCCCCGTGGCAGCGCACCGGAAACCCAAGCAGCGCCCGTACACCGGCTCTGCTGCCCGCACCGCGGCGACCCTCGCCTTCGCCGGGGCCGCCACCGCTGCCGTCATGCCGGGCCCGGCGCACGCCGATCCCCAGCGAACCCCCGCCCGGATCAGGGCCGAGGTGGACCGGCTCCACCACGACGCGGAGATCGCCACCGAGCAGTACAACGGCGCGAAGGAGCAGGCGACCGCCGCCGCGGATGCCCTCGACACCCTGCGCGACGAGGCCGCCCGCAGGACCGAGCGCCTCAACGCCTCGCGCGACGCACTGGGTTCGTTCGCCGCCGCGCAGTACCGTACGGGCGGCCTGGACCCGTCCGTACAGCTGGCGCTCTCCTCCGACCCCGACCAGTACCTGGAGCGCGCGTCGTACGTGGACCGGATCGGCGACCGGCGGGCCGCCGAGATCGACGAGGTGGAACGGCAGGTCGCCGGGATCGCCCAGCTGCGCTCACGGGCCAAGGACAAGCTGGCGGCGCTGACGGCGCGCCAGGCCGAGCTGAAGAAGCACAAGGCGACGATCAGGACCAAACTGGCCGACGCGCAGCGGCTCCTCGCCACCCTCTCCCCGGCCGAACGCGCCGCCTACGAGGGTTCGGACGGCGCGCATTCCGCCGGCCGCGCCGACCGCGGCACCGGGCGCGGCCCCGCCCCTGCCCCCGGCTCCCGCGCCGCCGAGGCCGTCGCGTTCGCGTACGGGGCACTCGGCAAGCCGTACGTCTGGGGTGCGACCGGCCCGTCCTCGTTCGACTGCTCCGGGCTCACCCAGGCCGCCTGGCGCTCCGCCGGTGTCGCGCTGCCCCGGACCACGTACACCCAGATCAACGCCGGCCAGCACATCTCGCGCTCCGAACTGGCCCCCGGCGACCTGGTGTTCTTCTACTCGGGCATCAGCCATGTCGGGCTCTACATCGGCAACGGCCAGATGATCCACGCCCCGCGCCCGGGTGCGCCGGTCCGGATCGCGCCCATCGATCAGATGCCCTTCGCCGGGGCGACCCGGGTGGCATAGGCTGCCGGCTTCCGGTCGGCCGGTCGGTCGGTCGGTCGGTCGGTCGGTCGGCAATAGGAGACCCGCACATGCCCATGGACGTCGAGGTCCAGATCCACGCCCGTACGCTCGCGCTGCGCTCCCCCGGCCATCTGCGGGTCGGCCCCTTCACCGTGCGGTACAACCCGGACTGGTCGATCAAGTACGCCAACTACGCGATACCCGACCAGGACGCCGAACCGACGGCCGCGGAGCTCGACGCCCTGATCGCGGCGTTCCGCGAGCGCGAGCGGCTGCCGCGGCTGGAGTTCCTGCCCGGCTGGGCGCCCGCGGTCGAACCGGCCCTGCTCGCCGCCGGGTTCACCGTCGAGAACCGGGCCCCGGTCCTGACCTGTGCCCCGGGCGACCTGCTGCCCCCGAAGCCGGTGGACGCCCTCACGACCGCCGAGCCGGTGACCGACGCGGAGTTCGACGCCGCCGCGCTTGTCCAGCACCTCGCCTACGGCGGGACGGGCGCGCCGGAGGAAGGACAGGCGGCCTGGCTGCGCGCAGCGGCCGGCGGCGGCGGGGTCGCGGCCCTCGCCACGGTCGACGGCGTCCCGGCGGGCGCGGGCGGCTGCTCGGTCCCGGTCGACGGCCTCAGCGAACTGACCGGCCTCGCCGTCGCCGCCGCCTTCCGCCGCCGTGGCATCGGTGCCGCGCTCTCCGCCCACCTGACGGCGGCCGCCTTCGAGCGGGGCTGCCGGATGGTGTGGCTGGAGCCGGGCGACGCCGATGTGGAGCGGGTCTACGCCGGGATCGGCTACCGCAGGGTCGGCGAGAAGCTGAACATCTCGCTCGGCCCCGACGGTACGGCCGACTGAGACGGCGGGCCCGGTGCGGCAGTGCTGTGCTGCGGGAACGGGCCGGCGGGGCTGGACCAAGGGCTGGACCAGCCGTACCAAGGGCTAGACCAGCCGTCGCGCCGTCGCCCACCGGGTCAGCTCGTGCCGGTTCGACAGCTGGAGCTTGCGCAGCACCGCCGAGACGTGCGACTCGACCGTCTTCACCGAGATGAACAGCTGCTTGGCGATCTCCTTGTAGGCGTAACCGCGGGCGATCAGCCGCAGCACCTCGCGCTCGCGCTGCGTCAGCCGGTCCAGGTCCTCGTCGACCGGCGGCGCGTCCGTCGAGGCGAAGGCGTCGAGGACGAAGCCGGCCAGCCGGGGCGAGAACACCGCGTCGCCGTCCTGGACCCGGAAGACCGAGTCGACCAGGTCGGTGCCGGTGATCGTCTTGGTGACGTAGCCCCGGGCACCGCCGCGGATGACGCCGATGACGTCCTCGGCGGCGTCCGAGACGGACAGTGCCAGGAACCGCACCGGACTGTCGACGGCCCCCATCAGCGGGGCGCAGCGGCGCAGCACCTCGACGCCGCCGCCGCCCGGCAGGTGGACGTCGAGGAGGACGACCTCGGGGCGGGTCGCCGTGATGACGGTGACCGCCTGGTCGACGTCCGCGGCCTCGCCGACCACCTCGACGCCGGTCTCCTCGGTGCGGCCGATCTCGGCCTGGACACCGGTGCGGAACATCCGGTGGTCGTCGACGAGCACGACCCGTACCCGGCGTTCCGCGCCCCCGGCCGCCTCAGTGGTCTTTGTCATCGCTCGCCCTCTCCATCTCCAGCTCGACTTCCGTGCCCCCGCCGGGCACCGAACGCAGCCGTGCCGTGCCGCCGTTGCGCTGCATCCGGCCGATGATTGATTCTCGTACGCCCATTCTGTCCCCCGGTACGGACTCCAGATCGAATCCCGGGCCCCGGTCGCGTACCGAGACGAAGACCGTACGGCCCTCGACCTCGGCGTAGACCTGCACGGCGCCGCCCTCGCCACCGTACTTGGCGGCGTTGACCATCGCCTCGCGCGCGGCCTGCATCTGCGCGGCCAGCTTCTCGTCCAGCGGGCAGTCGCCGACGACGACGACCTCCAGCGGGACGCCGTGCTTGTCCTCGACCTCGGCGGCGGCGCGCTTGACCGCCTCGGCGAGGGTCTCGGGTTCGTCGTCCTCGTCCTTGCCGGTGCCCTCGGGGTTGTACAGCCAGTTGCGCAGTTCGCGTTCCTGGGCGCGGGCCAGTCTGCGGACCTCGCCCGCGTCCTCCGCGTTGCGCTGGATCAGGGTGAGGGTGTGCAGCACCGAGTCGTGGACGTGGGCGGCGACCTCGGCGCGCTCCTGGGCCCTGATGCGCATCGTGCGTTCCTCGGAGAGATCCTGGGTCATGCGTACGAGGTAGGGGCCGGCCAGCAGCGCGATGCCGGTGAGGACGGCGATCGCGGCGGTCAGGACATTGCCGAGCTGGGCCGCGGAGCCGCGTACCACCATGAAGACGGCCAGGCCCAGGCCGACCAGGGCGACCCCGGCCAGTCCCCGGGCCAGGTGGAGGACCCGGCGGCGGTTGCCGACCTCCATCCAGCGGGCCCGCCGGGCGTTGTCGGCCTGCCGCCACACCAGTACGGAACCGGCGCCGATCAGCAGCGCGGGCCAGATATAGCGGTCGGCCTCGCTGCCCATGTCGACGTTGCGGACGAAGATCAGGGCACCGATGAACAGCGCGATGAGGGCGAAGACCTGGCCCCTGTCGGGTTTGCGGAGCCGGCGGCTGCCGTCCGGGGCGGTCTCGAAGAAGGAGCGCGGCGCCTCCACGCCACCGACGCCGAGCGGGACGACGATCCAGAACACGGCGTAGAGCAGGGCGCCGAGGCCGTCCGCGAAGAACAGGCCGAGGAAGACGAACCGCACCCAGGCGACGGGCAGCCCGAGATGCCCGGCGAGACCGCGCGCGACGCCGCCGAGCAGCCGTCCGTCGGCGCTGCGGTACAGCTTGCGCAGCGGCGGCTCCTCCGGGTCGGCGTTGAGGGAGCTGGCGGCTCGGGGGGTGGCGACTGGCATGCACCGATCGTCACATGTCCGTACGGGTGACGGCATCAGGGTCCGCCCCGGACCCGACCCTGAGAGCCCGTCGTTCCCGAGGTGCGTGGACGCCCGTCCCGGCGGTGCGTGGACGCATCACCCCGGGGACCCGTGGGGGCAATATCAGGGATCGGCCAGGGTCGGCGCGGGTCCCGGACAGGCGCGCGGCCCGTCACCATGGAGCCATGACCGTTCCCCAGGACGCCTCCCCCGGTGTCGCACCGCCCTCCGGACCAGGACCGCAGCTGCGGCGCAGCCCGCGCCACAAGGTCGTGGCCGGGGTGTGCGGCGGACTCGGCCGGTACTGCGACGTCGATCCGGTGATCTTCCGGATCGTGCTCGGTGTGCTGTCCGTGACCGGCGGCATCGGCCTGATCTTCTACGGCTTCGCCTGGCTGCTGATCCCCCTGGACGGGGAGGACGAGAACGAGGCACGCAGGCTGCTGTCCGGCCGCGTCGAGGGTGCGTCGCTGATCGCGGTGCTGCTCGCGCTGATCGGCTGCGGGCTGTTCCTCTCCATGCTGGGCAACGGCGGCACGCTGGCGTTCTCCGCGATGCTGTCGCTCGCGGTCGTCGGCTTCGCCGTCTGGACGCAGAACCGCAGGACGGCGGCGCCCGAGGACCCGCTGCACCCGGCGACCGCGCAGGCCGTGGCGGACGCGCCGCCCGAGGTGAAGGCCCCGCCGTCGCCGGGCAGCCCGTCGTGGTGGCGGGATCCGATCATCAAGGACGGCACGTCGGGGCCGGTGGGCCCCGGCTATCTGTGGGGTCCGGCCGACGCGGCGCCGGACGACCGGGCGGTACGTCCCCGCGGGGCGACGCCGAAGGACCCGTTCCGCGCGCCCCGGCGGGAGCCCGGTACCACGGGCCCGGTCTCCATCGGCGGCCTCGTGTTCCTGTTCGCGCTGATCGCGGGCGGGCTGGGCACGGGGCTGAGCTGGGACTCCCATCCGCTCGGCACGAGTCTGCAGATCGGCCTGGCCGGTGCGCTCGCGGTGTTCGGGCTGGGGATGCTGGTCAGCGCGTTCCTCGGAAGGACCGGGTTCGGCACGGTCATGCTGTCGATGATCACGGCTGCCCTGCTGGCGGGCGCCTCCGCACTGCCCAAGGACATCACCACCCAGTGGGTGCGCGAGGGCTGGCGGCCGGCCTCGGTGGCGGCGGTCCGGCCGCACTACGAACTGGGCTCCGGGGTGGCACGGCTGGATCTCACGGAGATCACGGTTCCGCCGGGTGGAACCGTCCGGACGGAGGTCAAGGTCGGGGCGGGCCGCGCGGTCGTCGTCGTACCGAAGGCGGTGACGGTGAAGGTGGACGCCGGGGCGGCCCTCGGCGACATCACGCTGCCGCTCAGCCGGCCGAGCGACGCACCGGCCGAGCAGGCGAACTATGTGGACATCAGCCCGTCGCAGAACGAGCGCAGGACGCTTCCGCCGGCCCCGGGCAGCAAACCGGCCGGCACCATCGAGCTCACTCTCGAAGTCGGCATCGGACAGGTGGAGGTCACCCGTGCTGCGTCATGAGATCCGCCCGGGACGGGCGGTTGCGGGCGTGGCCATGCTCGCTCTGGCAGCGGGATACGCGGCGGACGCGGCAGGGTTCTGGGACGCCCCGTGGGTCTTCTTCTTCTCGCTGTTCTTCGGCGGCCTCTGGCTGGCCGCCACCGCGACCTGGGTGAACTACCGGATTCGTCGCCGTCGTGGCGTGCGGAGGGCGTCGATGGAGAACGCCGCGGCCCCGCAGAGCACCAGCGGCAGCCAGGCCATGAGGTAGACCAGGTCGTTGCCGTAGTAGTACGGCTTCACCTGCCAGCTGACCGTCAGCCACAGGCTCAGCGAGATCAGCGCCCCGCCGAGCGCGGCGAGCCGTGCCCGGAACCCGATCAGGGTGGCGATGCCGACGAGGAGTTCGCCGATGGCGATGGCGTACCCGAAGGCGCCCGGGCTCTTCAGCGCGAGGTCGACGAGGGCCGGGATCGCCGCCGAGTCGCGTACCCCGTGCATCTGCTCGCCGATGGAGCCGGCGCCGCTCGCGCGGAAGAAGGAACTGTCCGTCAGTTTGTCGAGTCCCGCGTAGATGAAGGTGATGCCGAGGAAGAGCCGCAGGGGCAGCAGGGCATGTTCCCGTGCCAGCTCCCCGAGCCCTCTCGACTCACCCAGACCGCGTACGTTCGTACCGTAGCCAAGCATGTGGCTGTCTGCCTTCTGTAGATCCGTCACCAGACCATACGTTTGCCGTGAACGCCCAGTTCACTCGGTGGGTCGTCCGAACGGACGGTCGGTATCCGCCGCCCGGCGGGCCCCCGACGGCCAGTCAGTCCATCACATCGATCTCGACCCGGTTCGACTCCACCCCGGCGGCGGTCACGACCTGCACCTCCACCAGCCCCGGTTCCACCTCGACCGGCACCGGCACGGTGAGCATGCTGTCGGTCGGGTTGGCGAAGCCGCCGGTGACCGGGATCAGCGGCACGTGCACATGGACCCGGCCGATCCGGACGACCATGCGGGCCAGCCCGTCGGGCGACCCGGCGCCGGGCGGCACGAAGCCCGCACCGCGGATCTCGATGTCGTCGCCGGTACGGATCGGCGCGTCCAGGTCCCCGGCCTCCCGGGCCCGGACCACCGAGAGCACCACCGGGCGCCCGCCCTCCGCATACTTGCCGGCGAAGTACGCGACCGCCGAGACGGTGACGAGCAGCGCGAGGCCCCAGGGCAGGTCGGGCAGCTGCTCGGGCCTGCGGGCCAGCCGGACCGCGGCGAACAGCACGGCGACGGTGCTCACCAGCACGTACTGGACATCCGTGAAGCTGCCCCGTCCGGAGTCGTCGGTGAGGAGATCGGCGGCGCGCGGCCGGTCGGCCCGCAGCTTCTGCAGCCGCCCGGACAGAGCACGCACGGTCACCACCCGGCGTACGACCACGGCGACGGCGCACACCAGCGCCAGCACGGTCACCACCCCGGCGCCCCGGGACAGCTCCAGCCCCTCGATCAGTTCGTCGCGCTCGGCATGTTCGGAGGCACCGGCCAGCTGGAGCGCCAGCACCAGGACGGAGAAGACGGCGAGCAGCACCCAGGACGCGGCGACCGCCCGGGAGGTGGAGAGCCGGTTGTCCTCGCCGATGACCGGGGCGAGGAGGCCGCCGCGGGCCCGGTGGAGGTGGGCGGCGGCGGTCAGCAGGGCCGCGGTGACGAGTCCGGCGAGGAGCCCCGCCGTACGGGCGTTGGTCCAGCCCGCGCCGACGGCGGTGGCGGTCTCGGCGACGACCAGCACGGCGACGCTCCCCCACACCGCGATCAGGGTGCGCCGCCACACCCGGTACAGCCAGGCGTCGCCCGCCTCCCTGCCCCGCTCGGCCACGGTCCTGGCCGACTGGGTCAGCTCGTCCGAGACCCACTGGCGGGTCGCGGAGGCGGACCGGGCGACCCCGGGCGGCAGCCCCTGGCCGGTGGCGAGTTCGTCCCGCTTGGCCAGGAAGGCGGCCACCGCGCGCCGGTGGCCCTCGCGCGCCCCGTGCGGGCAGTCGCCGCACGTACAGCCGCCGCCGTGCGTGCCGCTCACCCTCGCCTCGTCCAACGCCACGGAGAACGCCGCCCTTTCAAGCCCCGGTACAGCCAACTCTGCTGTGATTGCTGCGAATTGTGCCGTACCGAAGGGCTCCGGGCCGCATCGGGGCGGTCCGTCGGCGCGTATCGTCAGAATGTGCGACTGATCCGGCGCCACAGTGACTGGTAGTTGATCCAGGCCACCAGGTCGCTGCCGAGCTGCTCACGGGTGGCAACGGCATTCCGGTGCTCGATCAGCACGGGCTTTCCGGCCGCCCGCGCGGCCAGTTGCACCTGGCAGGAGCGCTCCAGCGTGATGAACCACCAGGCTGCCGCGTCCACCGAGTCGCCGACGGTCAGCAGCCCGTGGTTGCGCAGCACGATCGCCTTGTGCCCGCCGAGCGCGGCGGCGATCCGGCGCCCTTCCTCCTCGTCGACCACGACTCCGGTGTACGCGTCGTACAGCACATGGTCCTCGTAGAAGGCGCAGGACTCCTGGGTGATCGGTTCGACGAGCTCGCCGAGCGCGGACAGGGCCCGCCCGTGCACGGAGTGGGTGTGCGCGACGGCGACGACGTCCGGGCGCGCCCGGTGCACCTGCGCGTGGACGGCGAACGCCGCCTGATTGACGTGGTACCGCCCCTCGACGACCTGCCCCTCCCCGTTGACCAGGATCAGCTCGTCGGGCGCGAGCCCGTCGAAGGGGGCCCCGAAGGGGTTGACCCAGAAGCAGTCGGTGAACTCCGGGTCCCGCGCGGTGATGTGACCGGAGACGCCGTCCTCGTACCCGTACTCCCCGAACAGCCTGAGCGCCCCGGCCAGCCGCGCCTTGCGGTACGCGCGCTCCTCCCTTGCCGACGCGTGGACGGGCGGCATCGCGAAGTGGAGCCGGTCCACGGGCAGGGGAACGGGGGCGGGTACGGGCGCGGACGCGGGTACGGGTGTGGACGCGGGTACGGGTGTGGGCTCGGGCATGACGGCTCCTCCGGACTCCCAGGGCGTACGGGATCGGAAGCTACCGCCGGTTGCCGCAGGTGACCAGAGGCATCGGGGACCGATTCGGGCACGGACCCCGTCCCGCGTCCAAGGACGCGCCGATGCCGCCGCCCGGATGAACGAGCGGCGGCATCGGCGCCGACCGGATGTCAGACAGAGCCTGTCGGGAAGGTCACTCCCACTCGATGGTGCCCGGCGGCTTGCTCGTCACGTCGAGTACGACGCGGTTGACGTCGGCGACCTCGTTGGTGATGCGGGTCGAGATCTTGGCGAGCGTCTCGTACGGCAGCCGCGACCAGTCGGCCGTCATGGCGTCCTCGGAGGAGACCGGGCGCAGGACGATCGGGTGGCCGTAGGTGCGGCCGTCGCCCTGGACGCCGACCGAACGGACATCGGCGAGCAGGACCACGGGGCACTGCCAGATGTCGCGGTCCAGACCGGCCGCGGTCAGCTCCTCGCGGGCGATGGCGTCGGCGTCGCGGAGCAGGTCGAGCCGCTCCTTGGTGACCTCGCCGACGATACGGATGCCGAGCCCCGGGCCGGGGAACGGCTGGCGCTGGACTATCTCGCCGGGCAGACCGAGCTCCTGGCCGACCATCCGGACCTCGTCCTTGAACAGCTGGCGCAGCGGCTCGACGAGCTGGAACTCGATGTCGTCGGGGAGACCGCCGACATTGTGGTGGGACTTGATGTTGGCGGTGCCGGTGCCGCCGCCGGACTCGACGACGTCCGGGTAGAGCGTGCCCTGGACGAGGAAGGCGACCTCCTCGCCGTCGGCGGCGCCCTCGGCGACGAGCTCGACCTGGGCCTGCTCGAAGACGCGGATGAACTCCCGGCCGATGATCTTCCGCTTCTGTTCGGGGTCGCTGACCCCGGCCAGCGCGTTCAGGAAGCGCTCCTCGGCGTCGACCACCTTCAGCTGGACGCCGGTGGAGGCCACGAAGTCCTTCTCGACCTGCTCGCTCTCGCCCTTGCGCATCAGGCCATGGTCGACGTACACGCAGGTCAGCTGCGAGCCGATGGCCTTCTGCACGAGGGCGGCGGCGACCGCGGAGTCGACTCCGCCGGACAGAGCGCAGATGGCGCGCTTGGTGCCGACCTGCTCGCGGATCAGCGCGATCTGCTCCTCGACCACATTGGTCGTGGTCCAGGTCGGCTCGATGCCGGCGCCGCGGTAGAGGAAGTGCTCCAGAACCTGCTGGCCGTGCGTGGAGTGCAGGACCTCGGGGTGGTACTGGACGCCGTAGAGCTTCTTCTCGTCGTTCTCGAAGGCGGCGACGGGCACGACGTCGGTGGACGCGGTGACGGTGAAGCCCTCGGGGGCGGCGGAGCAGGCGTCGCCGTGCGACATCCAGACCGACTGCTCGGCGGGTGTGCCCTCGAAGAGCGTGGAGCCGGTCTTGGAGACGGTGAGCGGCGTGCGGCCGTACTCACGGGCGCCGTTGTCGTCGACGGTGCCGCCGAGCGCGGTGGCCATGAGCTGGAAGCCGTAGCACATGCCGAAGACCGGGACCCCGGCCTCGAAGATCGCACGGTCGAGGGAGGGCGCGCCCTCCGCGTACACCGAGGAGGGGCCACCGGACAGGATGATCGCCCGGGGGTTCTTGGCCAGCATCTCGGCCACCGGCATCGTGGACGGGACGATCTCGCTGTAGACCCGGGCCTCACGGACGCGGCGGGCGATGAGCTGGGCGTACTGCGCCCCGAAGTCGACAACGAGGACCACGTCGGTGGCGGTGTCGGGGGCGGCGAGGGGTGCTGCTGGCACGGGCGGCCTTCCGGCGGTGAAAGGGGGGTCGGTTCTCTCGATTCTACCGGGGTCGCGGAGTCGGCCGTCGTCCCGGCCACGACGGGGGCGCGGGAAGGCGGCCCCCGGACCGGCCCCGGGCGGTGTCTCAGCATCCGGGCCCCGTGTTGGCCCACCCGTGCGGGCGGGGCCATACTGGGTTACATGCGACAGCACTCGACCTTCGTCTTTACCTATGGCATCCGGCCCGCCGGCTGCCATGGTCGTGCTGCTTGATCCGCTGACAAGCAACGTTCCAGGCGCCCCGGGCCGAAAGGCCCGGGGCGTTCTGGCGTTCCGGACCGGTCGGCTCCGGGGGCCGCACCCCACGAGGAGACACCACCATGACCAGCACCGCCCCCGCGAAGAACGTGACCGGGAAGACCGTGACCGCGAAGAGCGCCGCTGAGCGGACCGCCGCCGAGAAGACCGGCGCGCACACCGATGAGGCCGCCGCGCTGATCGCCGGCGCCAGGTCCCGCATCGACGCCCTCGACGACCGGATCATCGGACTCGTCCAGGAACGGATGGCCGTCTCGGCGGTCATCCAGGAGGCCCGGATCACCTCCGGCGGGCGACGGATCAACCTCTCCCGCGAGATGGAGATCCTCGGCCAGTACCGGGACGCGCTCGGCAAGCCCGGCACCTCCCTCGCCATGACGCTGCTGGAGCTCTGCCGCGGCCGCGCCTGACGCCCCGCGGCCGGTGCCGGGAGGTATGGAGGTATGGAGGTATGGGCGTATCCCAGTTCGGGCCGACTCTCACCCGTACGGCGCGTGACCGGGTCCGCCGCGGCTTCGTTGGTCCCGGTGTCCGTGCCAGCCAGGGGCGGCTTTGGAAAGAACCACGCGTGGCTCCGCTGGGACGTGTGGCGTGCTGCAGGCACGCCGTGGGACCGCGCCCCAGCGTGCGTGACCGGTCGGCAGGGGACAGCAGCCCGGTCACCCCAAGGACGGTCGGCTCCGGGGACGCCCGGAGCCGACCGTATCCGGGCGGAACGATTTCCGGCCCGGTCGAAACGGTTTGCGCGGGTCGCAACCGTCCCGTTCGGCGCCGAGGCCGCCTCCCGGTGCTGAATCACGCAGGGCCCGGCGGACCGGTTTCCGGTCCACCGGGCCCTTGCTCGTCCCCTCCCAGTCGGCCGATTCCCGGTCCGCCGACGCCGTCGGGCATGGCGCCGGGTCGGCGGCGGCCGGGGCCGCCGCGCCGGAGCGCGTCGCGGACTGAGCACGGGAAGAAACGTGAGTGGTGTCACACATGTGTTCTGAGAGCATCCGGACAACCATTGCGGCGGACCACTGGTCAACCATGCGGAACCACGAACACGTCGAGTGTCTCGTGGCCACAGGCCTGGAGGGGCTGCACTCGGAGGGGGGTGCAGCCCCTTCTGCTGTCCTGACCCGATCCACCAGGGGTGTGAGCTGTTGTTGGTTTGCTGCGTTGAAGTGAGTTGTGGTGAACAGGGGTGGGTTCTGGCGGTGGGTTTGTGGGGTGGGAACGGGGGTTCTGGGGTCGAATGGGTGACCTTGGCGGCTGGTGCTCGTTGGACTGGGTAGCGGGTGTCCGGTCTTGTGGGAGGGGGTGTTGTGGTGGGTGGTGTGCGGGAGTTGGCGGCGCCGTTCGTGGTGCCCGGGCCGTGCGGGGTGGCGGTCCGGGACCGTCTCAAGCACCTCACGCCCCACGACGAGAAGGTTCTGCGTGCGGTCGGTGAACACCAGGGCCGTCTGGCTTCCCGTGACCTCAGGGCCCGTTGTGCGGATGGCCTGGAGCACAGCAAGGAGACCTGGGCGTCACGCAAGCGGGACCTGACCGCCCGGTCGTCGTCGCGGATCGCCGGTGCGATCACCAAGGCCACCCATGACCAGTGGGCACTGGCGCGCCGTTGCCAGGCGGCGCACATCCAGACGCTGGAGGCCGGGATCAGGACGCTGCGGCACCGCCTGTCCCTCCCCCTCGGCGCGCCGGGAACGAAGCGGGCCCCGGGTGGTTACCGGTCCAGGGGTGAGTGGTTCCACAAGTCCCGCCGCCTCGCGGCGCTGGAAGCCCGGCATGATGCTGCGGTCCGTGACCGGCAGACCGGACGCGTCCGGGTCGTGCGGGGCGGCAAACGCCTCCTCAACACCCGCCACCACCTCACCGACGCCCACCTCACCGAGGAGCAGTGGCGAGAACGCTGGGAGGCGGAACGCTGGTTCATCGCCGCGGACGGCGAGTCCGGGAAGCGGTTCGGGAACGAGACGATCCGCGTCACCCCGGACGGCGAGATCAGCATCAAACTGCCCGCCCCGCTCTCCCACCTCGCCAACGCCAAGCACGGCCGGTACACCCTCGCCTCGACCGTAAGGTTTGCGCACCGGGGCGTGGAGTGGGCCGACCGCATCACCGCGAACCGGGCCGTCGCCTACCGCATCCACCTCGACACCGACCGCAGCCGCTGGTACCTCACCGCATCCTGGCAACGCCCCGCCGTCCAGACGATCCCACTGGCCACCGCCCGCGCCCGGGGCATGATCGGCGTCGACACCAACGCCGACCACTTCGCCGCCTACCACCTCGACCCACACGGCAACCCCACCGGCGAGCCCCGGCACTTCTTCTACGACCTGTCCGGCACCGCTACTCACCGCGACGCCCAGATCCGCCACGCGCTGGCCCGCCTGATCAACTGGGCCAAGAGTGCCGGTGTTGCCGCGATCGGCATCGAGGACCTCGACTTCACCACCGAGAAGACCCGCGAGAAGCACGGCCGCAGGAAACGGTTCAGGCAGCTGATCTCCGGCATCCCGACCGGGAAGCTCAAGGCCCGGCTCGTCTCCATGGCCGCCGAACAGGGCCTGAGCATCGTCGCGGTCGACCCCGCCTACACCAGCATGTGGGGGGCCCAGCACTGGCAGAAACCACTGACCACCCCCAAGCGAAAGATGTCCCGTCATGATGCCGCCGGCATCGCGATCGGACGACGCGCCCTCGGACACCCGATCCGGCGTCGGACGGCACCACCCCCACACGACCGGAGAGATCGTGCGGGGCATCGGACCGCCCAGGCCGAACCAGGCACCCGAGGACGTGAGGGAACCCGCCCACCCGCAACGGACCACGCCCCCAAAGACGTGCCGCCGAACGGGACGAGAAAGCGGCAACCCAGCGCATCCAACACCGTTCGGGACGCGCCCAGCACACATGACTGGGTCCAGGACCCACTCATGCACACTGGCTAGGAACGGTCAGCGCAGCCGGAACGCCTTCATCGCCTTCAGGCTGCGGGTCATGAACGCCGCGTACTTCTCGTCGTCCATGCCGAACGCCGGGGCGAGCGGGATCAGCCGCTGCTGCGCGACGGTCTGCGCCTCGGTGAACTTGAGGATGCCCTCGGAGCCGTGCCGCCGGCCGAGACCGGAGTCCTTCATGCCGCCCATCGGGGACTGCACGCTGCCGTACGCGGGGGCGTACCCCTCGTTGATGTTGACCGTGCCGGTCCGCAGCCGGGCGGCGACCCGGTGGCCGCGCTTGGCATCCTTGGTCCAGACGCTCGAATTCAGGCCGTACGGGGTGGCGTTGGCGAGGGCCACGACCTCGTCCTCGTCGGTGAAGCGGTAGAGGGAGACGACCGGTCCGAAGGTCTCCTCGTTGCAGACGGCCATCGGCGCCTCGACCTCGTCGAGGATGGTCGGCTCGTAGAAGAGCGGGCCGATGTCGGGCCGGGCGACGCCGCCCGCGACAAGCCTGGCGCCCTTCTCGACGGCCTCCGCGACGTGCCGGGAGACGGTCTCCAGCTGGCGTTCGCCGACCAACGAGCCCATATCTGCGCCGTACGCGAGGGAGTTGCCGAGCCGCATGGCCTTCGTACGGGCGGCGAAGCGGGCCACGAAGTCGTCGGCGACCGACTCGTGGACGTAGATCCGCTCGATGGAGATGCAGAGCTGACCGGCCGAGGAGAAGCAGGCGCGGACGGCGCCCGCGGCGGCCTTCTCCACGTCGGCGTCCTTGAGGACCAGCATGGCGTTCTTGCCGCCGAGCTCCAGCGAGACCCCGACGAGCCGGGCCGCCGCACCCTGCGCGACCTCGCGGCCGGTGCGGGTGGAACCGGTGAACGAGACGTAGTCGGCGTGCTTGACGACCTCGGGGCCGACGACCGGTCCGTCACCGAGGACCACCTGGAACACCTCGGCGGGCAGCCCGGCCTCGATCAGCAGGTCCCGGGCCCACAGCGCGGTCAGCGCGGTCTCCGTGTCGGGCTTCATCACGACGGCGTTGCCGGAGACGAACGCGGGCAGCGCGTCACCGACGGACAGCTCCAAGGGGTAGTTCCACGGCGCGATCTGACCGACCACTCCGCGCGGCTGACGCAGCTCGGTCACCTTCGTGAGGGCCGGCACGACTCCGGTGTGCCGCCTGGGCTTCAGATACGAGGCGGCCGCGCGCCCGTAGTGGCGGGCCACGACGGCGACGGCCTGCACCTCCTCGTGCGCATGCAGCCGGGCCTTGCCGGTCTCCAGCTGGATGAGGTCGAGCACCTCGGCCTGGCGGTCGAGCACGAGATCGTGGAAGCGGAGGAGGACGGCCGCCCTGGCCCGGACGGGGGTCGCGGCCCAGGCCTGCTGGGCGGCACGGGCCCGCTCGAAGGCCGTCGCCACGTCCTCGGGGGTGGACTCGGGCAGATCGGCCAGCTTCTCCCCGGTGAAGGGGGTGTGGTTGGCCGTACGGCCGGAACCGGCCACACCACAGGTCAGCCGGGCGACCACCTCGGGTGTCACCACATCGGCGGCGGTACGCGCGCCTGCGGGTGCGGCGGCCACGGGGTTGGTGCCGACCGGGGCTGCGGGGGTGGACGTGGAGGCCTGCGAGTCCGTCATGAGGGCGAGAGTACGTCCAGCCGCACGCTTTGGGTACCCGTGAGTAACGGGTTTTCACACTCCCCACAAATCAGCCAGTGATCACTGGCAACAAAGCCCCTGATCAGGACCCCGGTGGCCGTCGCCCCGGTCCGGCGGGACTCAGTCGGCGCTGTCGGGCGGCTGCCATCCGCGCAACATCGTGTCGAACTGCGTCCGGGTCGTCTCCCAGTCCGAGGCCGGCCCCGTCATGTACATCGCGTACTCCGGGCCGCCGTCCTCCCCGTAGTACATCTGGTCGATCGCATGGCGCGGGCCCGGGTGGTTCTTGGACTCGGTCCAGGTGAACTCCCAGAGCGAGCCCGCCCGGTCGCGGTAGGTGTTGGAGTGCAGGGTCTCGCGCTGGTAGCCGGGAAGCCGCTTGGCGAGCTGCTTCTCCAGGTTCAGCATGTGCATGTACGGATTCTCGAAGTCGGGCGCCGGGTCGATGCTGATCCGGATGTAGTGCACGCCGTTGTCCGGGGTGTAGTCGATCTGATTGCCGTCCGCCCGGCGCACCCAGCCGTCGGGCACGGTCAGGCTGAAGCCCTCGGGGTCGTCCACCCGATGCCAGCCGTCGGGTACGCCCTTCTCCGCGGTGTCGGGCTTCGGCGTGCGCGAGGTCTCGGGCTTCGAAGGAGTGCGGGCCGTGTGGGTTCCCGTGCCGGGGGGCTTGGCGGCGCTGTCCGCGTGATCCCCATACTTCATCACGGCGAGCCCGGCGCCGCCGCCGACCAGCGCGGCCGCGGCGATGACCAGGACCGCCGTACGCCACCGGCCCCGGCTGCGCCGGGTCACCGGGGACGGCACGGGGTCGGCGGCCGGTTGGGGAAGGTGGGCCGTACCGGCGACGCCCGCCGGACCGGGAACACCCGCCGCGGCCGCACCGGCCTCGCCCGCTCCCGGCGTGCTGTCCGGACCCGGCGTGCCGTCCGGGCCCAGTGTGCGCAGGACCTCGTCGGGGACGCGCTGCGTCGGTACGTACGCCTGCGCGGCCCGTGGCTCGCGGCCCTCCATGGCCTCCAGCAGCATCCGTTCCGCCTCGGCGGCCGACGGCCGGTCCTCGGGGTCCTTGCGGAGCAGTGCGGTGATCACGGAGGTCAGCGGACCCGCCCGCTCCGGCGGCGGCGGCTCCTCGGTGACGACGGCCTGCATGGTAGAGATCGGGGACGTGCGGCGGAACGGCGAGCGTCCCTCGACGGCGGTGTAGAGCGTGGCGCCCAGGGACCACAGGTCGGACGCGGGGCCGGGATCGCCGCCGCGTACCCGTTCCGGCGCCAGATAGTCGATGGAGCCGACCAGTTCACCGGTCCTGGTGATGGTCGAATCGCCCTCTATCGCCGCGATCCCGAAGTCGGTGAGCAGCACCTGGCCGTCCCTGGCCAGGAGTACGTTGCCGGGCTTCACATCCCGGTGCAGGACCCCCGCACCGTGTGCGGCGCGCAGGGCACCCAGCACATGGAGACCGATCCTGGCGGCCTCGCGGGGTGCGATCTCACCGGATTCCTTGGCCGCGTCGGCGAGTGACGGACCGTCGACGTACTGCATGACGATCCAGGGCCGGTTGTCGTACTCGATCACGTCGTGGACGGTGACCACGCCCGGGTGCGTGATCCGGGCGGCCGCACGGGCCTCCTTCTGCGTCCGCGCATGCAGCACGATCCGGTCGGCCTCGGCCACGTACAGCCCGGCGGTCAGCTCCTTGACCGCGACCGTGCGGTGCAGCACCTCGTCGTGGGCGCGCCAGACCTTGCCCATGCCGCCGCGCCCGAGAACTTCACCAAGCCGGTACCTTCCGGCCAGCACCAGTCCCGCGTCCGTGCCCTGTGATCGATCCACGTATCCCGCCCCGTTCCCTCGGAGGCCAGATTACGGAGGGGGCACACGCCCGCGGAACCTCGCCTCCCCCAAGAGACCGCACTGTGATGCTTGTCGCTCCGCCGCTGCGCGGGTGACGTCCGGGAATGCTTCAGGGCGTCATGCGGTAGGAACGGATGGCTTGTTCGTAGATGTCCGATACCTTGTCGCGCCGATTCTCCGGGCCGATGACCTGGAGAATGTGGTAGCGGCCGTCGACGATCATTGCGAGATTGCGGGCGTACACCTCGCGTCCGGCGGCGTCCTGCCAGGTGAACTGGCCCTCGGCCATGGCCTGTCGGCCGACGTCGATCCGGCGCAGCCCGCTCGACCCCGACCAGCTGGAGTCGCGGAACGGCTGCAACTCCAGCTCCTTGTCCGCCTGGTACGCCAGCGGGTCGGCACCGTTGGCCTTGACGGTGTCGCGCCCGGGGACGATCAGCAGACTGAACCCGTCGCTGCCGTACCGGATCTGCCGGTCCGCGTTGGCCGGGCTGCGCTGCCAGCCCTTGAGTACACCGATCTCGAAGCCCTCCGGGTCCTTGCGCAGGGTGTAGCCGGGGGCGAGCGCGACGGCGGAGCGGCTGGTCTGCGGCTGCTGCGCGCCGGGAGGCTGCGAGGACGACTGCCCGCCGGACCCGCCGTCGCCGGGCTCCGGTGAACCGGACATCGACGACGCGGGACCCGAGGAGCGGGTGCCGGAGTCGCTGCCCGCCTTGGGCATGAACATCACGGCGTAGGCGATCGCCGCGACCAGGGCCAGCAGGATCAGCACCAGAAGCAGCCGTCCCAGCCGTCGCGGCGCCCGCCCCTCGCCCTGCTGGGGCCGGGGCGGCGGCGGGGTGCGCAGCGCCTTGGGGCCCTTGGGCTCGCGCGGTGCCTTGGGCGCCTTCTCCGCCCGGGGCCTGTCGTGCCGGTCGGCCTTCTCCTTCGTGTGGCGGTGGCGGCCGTGGCCCGCGCCCTGGCCGGGGCGGCCACGGCGCCTGCGGACCAGCTCACCCCGGCGGCGTACGACGGGCAGCCGGGCGCTGTCGGCGGACGGCAGCGGCACGACGTCCAGACCGGCCTCGGGCTCGGGCGCCGAGCGTACGAGGGAGCGCAGCCAGCCGCTCAGCTCCTCGAAGTCCGGCCGCTCGGTGGGGTCCTGGCGCAGCAGCGACTCGACGACGGGACGCAGCGGACCGCATTCCTCCGCGAAGGCGGGCGGCTCGGCGCACACCATCTGGACGAGCTCGGCCGCGTCCTCCTCGGGGTACGGGGCGTGGCCCTGGACGGCGCGGTAGAGCAGCGCGCCGAGCGCCCAGAGGTCGGTGCGGGGTCCGATCGGCGGCGCCAGCTGCCAGTTCTCGTGGACGGGCCCGGCCTGCTCGGGCGCCCAGCGCTCGGTGACGGCGCCGACGACGGCGATCCGGGCCTGCCGGGCGCGCTCGGCCGCGAGGGTCGTGGCAGGGCCGCGGTAGACGGGGCCGGTACGGCCGCTCGCCGCGAGGTCGTCCCAGCGGGCCGGCTGTTGCCGCTGCTCGGGCCGGTGCGCGGGCAACGCCGGGGAGGTGCCGTACCGCTGGGCATCGGCACGCAGGGCGTCCTCGCCCGAGCCTCCGGCGGGGACCGGACGCCCGGATCCGGGCCCGTCGCTCCAGGTGCCGGTGAGATGCAGCCGTCGACCGGACGGCGCCCTGCCGTCACCTCCGTCCCCGTGTCCGTCGTCTCGGTGTCCGTCGTCTCGGTGTCCGTCGTCCCCGTACCCGTCGTCCCCGTGCCCGCCGTCTCGGTGCCCGTCGCCCTCCTCGTCGTCGTACGGGGCGTCGTCGTGCAGGGCGTCGTCGTACGAGGTGCCCTCGGACGGGACGCGGCCCGACGGGCCCTCGGCGTGCGGGCCTTCGGCGGCTCGGCTCCAGGGGGAGACCGGCTGCGGTCGGTCGTGGTCCGGGGCGGCTGGTCGCATGTCTTCCGGCGGTACGGAGCGCTGGACGGGGACGCTGCCGGTGTCCTCCGCCTCGCCCGTTCCGCCCCGGCGCCGGTCCTCGCCGGCCCGGGCTGCCGCGCGGGCGCCCGCTCGGTAGGCGACGATGGCTGCGGCATGCCCGGCCCGCGACTGCGCCGGGCCACCCGTTCCGGGGGCGGGTGCCGGGAGGGCGGGGCTCATCGGCGGCACGGCCTCCAACTCGACCGTCGCGTCACCCTGGGCGTCCCCGCGCGGGGCTGCGCCGTACGGAAGCTCCTCGCCGGACGGGCCGTCGGCGGCGTCGTCGTACGGACCGTCGGCCGCGTCCTCGTACGCAGCGTCGTCGTACGGATCGCCGCCGGTCGCGCGGCCCGTCTCAATCGCCGCCGGGCCGCGCGAGGCCGGCACCTCGGCCGGCGGGACGGACGGCACGGGCGGGACGGACGGCACGGGCGGCACCCGCGGGACGGGAGGTGCGGGAGGTGCGGGAGGTGCGGACGGGCCCGTCCGGGCCACCGGGCGGCCGAAGGCGATCTCGTCCTCGGTCTGCGGCGTCGGTACGTATCCGCAGAGCGCCTCCTCCGCGGCCCCGGCCGCCAGGCCGGTGAGTACGACGCGGCCGTCGTCACAGACCAACACGGTACGGACGGTGATGTTCCGGTGGGTCCAGCCATGGGCGTGCAGCACCCGCAACGCGGTCAGCACGTCGGAACCGATCTCGGCGGCCCGGAAGGGATCGAGCGGGCGGTCCGCCAGCAGGGCCGCGAGCGGACGGGCCATGACGCGTTCGCTCACGATCCAGAGCGAGCCCGCCTCGGCGAACACGTCGAAGACCTGGTCGAGCCTGGGATGGTCGGGGACCTGGGCCGCCGCCTGCGCCGCCTCGATGGCGCGCCGCACCACCGGGTCCGTGGGCCGCCGTATGTCATGCCCGGTGACCTGCCGGAACGGACCGTCGGCGTCGAGCACCTCGGCGTCCACCACCTCGGGCAACGGCACCTGCCGGACCAGGACTTCCTGCCCGCTGTAGGTGTCGAACGCCCGGGTCTCGACCGTTTCGTACTCATCGGACGGGGGCAGCGGAAGGCGGTAGCGGTCGGCAAGCACCCGACCCGCGTAGTCGTCCACGACGCCTCCCCAGAGCGCGCTGTCCCCCGGTCACGATGACCTCACGACCCCATCAATTGCGGTCACTCACCGTGCAATTGACCCGGCGTTTTCGGCTGCGTACGGCCTTCAGGGTCTCACGATACGTGGCAAGTGAGGGCCACGCGCCGGGGTCGGCGCATCCCGGCCCCTTTCACCCGCGGATCAGTCGGCGGGTCCGAACGTGTCGAACGCGGTCTCGCGCAGTGTCCGGCACTCCTTGCTGTCCCATTCGCTCGCCTTGCAGCTGATCATGATCGCGTAGCCGTGGGTGGCGTCGACCTTGAAGCCGCGGTTCAGCACCCGGACCGGCTGGCCCTGTTGGGTGCGCTCGAACTGCCAGTCGGCGACGGTCGGGTACCCGTTGTACTGGACCTTGTCGACGCCGAGGTGGCGGTAGTCCTTGCTGCTGGCCGCGACGCCATCCTTCGCGGCGTTCCAGGCCGCAGCGGCGTCACCGCCGGGCGAATCGGTGTAGTCGACCTGGACGCGCGGGAAACCCCCGTCGACGTTGTAGATGGCACCCGAGTTGATGCCCGCCGTCTTATCGAACCGGAAGTTCTCGGGCATGGCCATCTTGAAGTGGAACTTCTTGTTCGGGACCGTCCGGTATCCGGCGGGCAGGGCGTCCTCCGGCTTGTCGCCCCCGGAGCCGTTCGAGCCCTTGTCCGAACTGTCGCCCTTGCCCTGGTCCTTGCCTTTGTCCTTGCCCTTGCCCTGGTCCTGACCGCCGTCCTGGCCCGGGGCCTTGTCGCTGCCGCTGCCGCTGTCGGTGTCGGGGGAGCTCCCGGCCGTCGTCGAGGCCCCGGCGGAACTGGACTTGTCGCCCTTGCCGCCGCCGCTCGCGTCGGCCTTGCCGTCGCTGCCGAGCGTGAGCGCCAGGACCGTGCCGATGACGGCGAGCACGACCACGGCCGCGATGATCGCCAGGGTGCGACGCGGCACCACGTCCGTGAGGGACGCACGGGGCGGGGTGACCGGCGACGTGGCCGAGCGCGGGGACGGTACGGCGGCGGAGGCCGTGGCCGGCTTCGCCGGGACCGCGGGCCGGGCGGGCTTCGACGTGTTCGCCGGACCACCGGCCGACGGGGTGGCCGCCGGAGGTGTCGGGGGCGAGGCCGGTACGGCGGCCGGTGCCGCCTTCGCGCTCCGGACGGAGCGCAGCGCGCCCCGCAGCCGGTCCCGCGTGCCCTCGCCCGGTTCCCCGGGCTTCGACTCGGCCTTGGCACTGGAACCGGCGGTCTTCCCCGGCAGCGCCATGATCTGGGTGGCGTCGGCGGGCGCAGGCACCACCGGGTCCGGCTTCTCGGGGGCGTGGATCACGTCATTGAGCAGGGCGCGCGCGGCCGCTTCGTCGAGCCGCTGATCGGGGTCCTTGGCGAGCAGGCCGTAGATGACCTCCTCCAGCGGACCGGCGTTCTTCGGCGGGTCGAGCGGCTCGGTCATCACCGCGGTCAGGGTGGCGATGGCCGATCCCTTGTCGTACGGCGGGGAGCCTTCGACGCTGGCGTAGAGCAGCCCGCCGAGCGACCACAGGTCGGCGGGCGGTCCCGGCTTGTGTCCGCGGGCGCGCTCCGGGGAGATGTACGAGGGTGCGCCGACGAGCATGCCGGTCGAGGTGACCGACGGGTCGCCCTCGACCTGGGCGATGCCGAAGTCGGTCAGCACGACCCGGCCGTCCTCGGCGATCAGCACGTTGGACGGCTTCACATCGCGGTGCAGAATGCCCTCGCGGTGCGCCGAACGCAGCACGTCGATGATGGCGAGGCCGACCTCGGCGGCGCGTTTCGGCGTCAGCACCCCGTCCTCACGGATGGCCTCGGCGAGGGACTTGCCCTCGATCAGCTCCATCACGATCCACGGCCGGTCGTCCTCGTCGACCACGTCATAAACCGTCACCGCGCCGTTGTTGCGGATCCTGGCGATCGCTTTCGCCTCGCGCAGCGTGCGCGTGATGAGGCGTCGCTTCTCGTCCTCGTCGATGGCCGAGGGGAACCGCAGCTCCTTGACCGCGACCGTGCGGCCCAGCGTCTCGTCGACGGCACGCCAGACCGTGCCCATACCGCCCCGGCCGAGCACCTCCCCGAGCCGGTACCGCCCCGCGAGAAGACGTCCGTCCTTGTCCCGTTGGGGCTCCCGTGCCTGCTCAGCCTCCGACATGCGTCCCCTCTGCGATCAACCCGCCCTGGCAGAGCGTTCATTGTCCCTCACCCCGGGACCGGTCATGGTGCCGGGTCCGCGGGCCCGCCATGATGCGGCCGGAGAAAGGGAATCCCTGCCATGCCGATACTCAGGGCGCTGTTCGCCACCCCGCTGCTGCCGGCGCTGTTCGGCCTGGGAACAGCGACCCTGCCCAGCGAACCACACCTCACGCCCGCAGCCTCCTACCTTCCGCGGCTCGTCGCCGAGGGCGGTGCTCCCACGGCGGTGCTGCCGGCCCATCACGCCTCCCCGCACCGTACGACACCTATCGCTCGACGGGCCCCGGCATCCACCAGGCGGACCGGTTCCGGGCCGGGAGCATCACCAAGACCTTCGTCGCCACCGTCGTGCTCCAACTCTCCCAGGAGAAACGGCTGCAGTTGCCGGACACCGTCGACCGGCTGCTGCCCGGCCTGATCCACGGCAACGGCAACGACGGCCGCCGCATCACCCTGCGTGCCCTGCTCGACCACACCAGCGACCTCTACGACTACACCGCCGACACCTCCGTCCACCCCGTCTCCGCCACCGCGGCGGTCCGCGTCGCCCTGACTCATCGTCCGACGAACGCTCCGGGCAGCTACGCCTGCTCCAACACCAATTACGTCGTCCTGGGGCTCGTCGTCCGACGCGTCACCGGACACGACTACGCGGGCACGCCGACCGATAGCGCGACGCTCGAACCTGCACTGCTCGATGCCGAGTTCTGCGGCCGCACGTCCGGCACCCGATGAGGCCGGGCCCTGCCGAACGGCCCCGGCCCCGCGCCCGACGAGGCGGGGCCGGGACCAAGGGCCCGCGCCCGGCGAGGCGCAGTGCCGGACCCCGCGAGCCCGGCGTGATCCGAACGAGAGGCCTCTAGATCGGCACGATGTCCGGCGCGCCGAGCCGTGCCGCGTCCGCCGTGAGGTCGTCCGGCTGCCGCTGCGACTCCCGCTCCGCCTGCACCCGCTTCTCGTAGTGCTCGACCTCCCGGTCGATCTGCCCCTCGTCCCAGCCCAGTACCGGCGCCATCAACTCCGCGCAGGTCCTGGCGCTGCGCGTGCCCCGGTCGAAGGTCTCTATGGAGATCCGGGTGCGACGGGTCAGTACGTCGTCGAGATGCCGGGCCCCCTCGTGCGAGGCGGCGTAGACGATCTCGGCCTTCAGATAGTCGTCCGCCGACGGGAGCGGCTCGCCCAGCGCCGGATCGCCGGCGATCAGTTCGAGGAGTTCCTCGGTCATGGAGCCGTAGCGGTTGAGCAGGTGCTCCACCCGGGCGACATGGAGCCCCGTCCGGGCCGCGATCCTCGCCCGGGCGTTCCACAGCGCCCGGTAGCCCTCCGCCCCCAGCAGCGGAATGTCCTCGGTGACACAGTCCGCCACGCGCTGGTCGAGACCGTGCACCGCCTCGTCCACGGCGTCCTTCGCCATCACCCGGTACGTCGTGTACTTGCCGCCCGCGACGACCACGAGGCCGGGCAGCGGATGCGCGACCGTGTGCTCGCGCGAGAGCTTGCTCGTCGCGTCCGACTCGCCGGCCAGCAGCGGCCGGAGCCCGGCGTAGACGCCCTGGACGTCGTCCCTGGTCAGAGGGGTGGCAAGGACCGAGTTGACGTGTTCGAGGAGATAGTCGATGTCGGCGCTGGACGCCGCCGGATGCGCCTTGTCGAGGTCCCAGTCGGTGTCCGTCGTCCCGACGATCCAGTGCCGTCCCCATGGGATGACGAAGAGGACGGACTTCTCGGTGCGCAGGATCAGGCCGGTCGAGGAGTGGATGCGGTCCTTCGGGACGACCAGGTGGATGCCCTTGGAGGCGCGGACGTGGAACAGGCCGCGCTCGCCGATCAGTGCCTGGGTGTCATCCGTCCAGACCCCGGTCGCATTGACCACCTGCTTGGCTCTGACCTCGTAGTCACCGCCCGCCTCGACGTCCTCCACACGGGCGCCGACGACCCGCTCGCCCTCGCGGAGGAAGCCGATCACCCGTGCCCGGTTCGCCACATGGGCTCCGTATCCGGCGGCGGTACGCACCAGGGTCGCCACGTAACGGGCGTCATCCATCTGTGCGTCGTAGTACTGCAACGCCCCGACCAGGGCGTCCTTCCGCAGCGCCGGGGCGACCCGCAGGGCGAGGCGGCGGGAGAGGTGCCGGTGGACGGGCAGACCGCGGCTGTGCCCCGACGACACCGACATCGCGTCGTAGAGCGCCACTCCGGAACCGGCGTAGAGCCGCTCCCAGCCCTTGTGCTGCAACGGGTAGAGGAACGGCACCGGCTTCACCAGATGCGGGGCCAGCCGCTCCAGGAGCAGGCCGCGCTCCTTCAGCGCCTCGCGGACGAGCGCGAAGTCGAGCATCTCCAGATATCTCAGTCCGCCGTGGATCAGCTTGCTCGACCTGCTCGAGGTGCCCGAGGCCCAGTCGCGCGCCTCGACCAGTCCCGTCGAGAGCCCTCTCGTCGCCGCGTCCAGCGCCGTACCGGCGCCGACCACGCCCGCTCCCACGACCAGCACGTCCAGTTCGCGCTCGGCCATCGCGGCGAGCGCCTCGGCGCGCTCCGCGGGTCCCAGTGTCGCTGTCCTCACCGCTGCCTCCCGGGTAGATCGGGGTGGTCCGGCCCAGGACGCGACCCGACCGAGCGGTCGGGCGCCCCGTGCCCACCTCTCGATTCTGTCCGCCGTCCACCACTTCGGCCACCGCCTGTGGACAACACCAGGACGACGACAGCCCCGCAATGCGGCATATAGGTCATATTTACGCCTAGTCTGACATTGCGCTGTCCCCAGCGGTTGCGCTTTCTGCTCTCACGGTCTCGGGACCGACCGGCAAACAGAGGGTGGCGCCCTCCATCTGCCGGTCGGTCCAAGGGAAGGACGGCCCATCCACATGCCCGCAGACCTCGCAGTCATCGGACTCGGCCACCTCGGCCTGCCCCTCGCCCAAGCCGCCGTCGCCGCCGGTGTCCAGACCGTCGGCTACGACACCGACCCACGCGCCTACGCGGAACTCTCCGCGGGCCGCACCCCCGTCGAGGGATCGCTCACCGCCTCGGACATCCGCCGGATGCTCTCGGGGGGTTTCCGGCCCACCACCAACCCGGCCGAACTGGGCCGGGTCCGTACCGCGGTGATCTGCGCGCCCACCCCGCTCGGCGCCGACCGCACCCTCGACCTCACCGCCGTCGGCGAAGCGGTCCGCGCCCTGGCCGCCCGGCTGCGTCCGCACACCACCGTCCTGCTGGAATCAGCCGTACAGCCCGGCACCACCGAGAGCTATGTACTGCCCCTCCTCGAAGAGGGCTCGGGGCTCCGCGCCGGCCGCGACTTCCACCTCGCCCATTCCCCCAACCGCCTCGACCCCGGCAACAGGACCCACGTCTACACCAGCATCCCCAAGGTCATCGGTGGCCTCACCCCCGCCTGCACCGAGTCCGCCGCCGCCTTCTACGGCCGCCTCACCGACAAGGTCGTCCGCGCCCGCGGGCTGCGCGAGGCCGAGATGACGAAGGTTCTGGAGACCAACTTCCGGCACATCAACATCGCCCTGGTCAACGAGATGGCGGTGCTCTGCCACGATCTCGGCGTCGACCTGTGGGACGTCATCCGGTGCGCCGAGACCAAGCCCTTCGGCTTCCAGCCGTTCCGTCCGGGCCCCGGCGTCGGCGGCCACGGCGCCCCCGTCGACCCGGGCTACCTCCCGTACAACAGCCGGACCCCCGGCCACCCCCTGCGGATGGTCTCGCTCGCCCAGGAGATCAACAACCGGATGCCGCAGTACGTGATCCAGCGCTGCGCCACTCTCCTGAACGAGCACGGCAAGTCCGTACGCGGCGCCCGGGTGCTGCTCCTCGGAGTCACCTACAAGCCGGACCTCGCCGACCAGGAGGCATCCCCCGCCCGGGAGGTCGCGACCCGGCTCATGGACATGGGCGCCCAGATCGGCTACCACGATCCGCACGTCCTGGACTGGCGGGTCCGTGATCTCCCGGTCCCGCGCGCCGACTCGCTGTACGAGGCGGCGTCGAGCGCCGACCTCACGGTGCTGCTCCAGCACCACCGCACGTACGACCTCCAGGGGCTCGCCGTAAAGGCCCAGCTCCTCCTGGACACGCGGGGCGCGACCCCCGCGGGGGCAGCACACCGGCTGTGAGAAGAAAGGTTCCCCGAGGATTCAAAAGGGTTCCCCAAGGATTCCGGTGGGCGATGTCGTAGGCGGCTGCTAGCCTGCGGCGTCACATCTCGCACAATCGTGCGCTTCCGTCCCAGGGGGGATCCCACCATGAGCCAGCCCGTGCCGCCGCCGAACCAACCGCAGTAGCCGTACGACGCGCAGCCCGGCGGCGGCAACCCGTTCGCGGGCCAGCAGCCGGGACAGCCCGGCGCGCCGACCGGCAACCCGTACGCGGGGCAGCAGCCCGGACAGCCCGGCGTCCCGTTCGGCGGCGCCCCGTTCGCCCCGCCGGCCCCGGCCCGCAACAACATCGGCCTCGGCCTGGTCGCCGCCGTCGTCGCGGTCGTCGTCGCCGCGGGCATCTATGGTGCGATCATCGGCGCCACCAAGCACGAGATCGGCTACGCGGCCGTGGGTGTCGGCGCCATCGTCGGCTTCGCCGCGGGCAAGCTCGGCGGCCGCAACCCCGTCCTGCCGGTCGCCAGCGCCGTCCTCGCCCTGGTCGGTGTCTACTTCGGCCAGCTGCTCGGTGAGGCCATCATCATCAGCAAGCAGCTCCCGCTCTCGATCAGCGAGATCTTCTTCGACCACTTCAGCGACCTGAACAAGGTGTGGAAGGAAGACGCCGACCCGCTGACGTTCGTCTTCATCGCGATCGCCGGAGTCGTCGCCTTCTCGGCCGCCCGCAAGGCGTCCGACTGACCGCGGCCGGCTGATCACGACACATGGGAGGGCCCGGACCGCGTGCGCGGTCCGGGCCCTCCCCTGTGTCACAGCCCCGCGGTGCCTCAGCGGCGGTGCTGGGAGTCCGCCACCGTCACCTCGACGCGCTGGAACTCCTTGAGGTCGCTGTAACCCGTCGTCGCCATCGCCCGGCGCAGCGCACCGAAGATGTTCATCGAGCCGTCGGGGGTGTGCGAAGGACCGGTGAGAACCTCCTCGGTCGTGCCGACGGAGCCCAGGTCCACCAGCTTGCCGCGCGGCACGTCCTCGTGGACGGCCTCCATGCCCCAGTGACGGCCGCGGCCCGGCGCGTCCGTCGCACGGGCCAGCGGGGAGCCCATCATCACGGCGTCCGCGCCGCAGGCGATGGCCTTGGGCAGGTCACCGGACCAGCCGACGCCGCCGTCCGCGATGACGTGCACGTACCGGCCGCCGGACTCGTCCATGTAGTCGCGGCGGGCCCCGGCCACGTCGGCCACCGCGGTCGCCATCGGGACCTGGATGCCGAAGACGTTGCGCGTGGTGTGCGCGGCGCCCCCGCCGAAACCGACGAGGACACCGGCCGCACCGGTACGCATCAGGTGCAGGGCGGCGGTGTACGTGGCGCAGCCGCCGACGATCACCGGGACGTCCAGCTCGTAGATGAACTGCTTGAGGTTGAGCGGCTCGGCCGCACCCGACACGTGTTCGGCGGAAACCGTCGTACCGCGGATGACGAAGATGTCCACGCCCGCGTCGACGACGGCCTTGGAGAACTGCGCGGTGCGCTGCGGGGAGAGCGCGGCGGCGGTGACGACACCGGAGTCGCGCACCTCCTTGATGCGCTGCCCGATCAGCTCCTCCTGGATCGGTGCGGAGTAGATCTCCTGGAGGCGGCGGGTCGCCGACTCGACGGGCATCTCGGCGATCTCGTCGAGCAGCGGCTGCGGGTCGGCGTGCCGGGTCCACAGTCCCTCGAGGTTGAGGACACCGAGGCCGCCCAGCTCACCGATGCGGATCGCGGTCTGCGGGGAGACCACGGAGTCCATGGGAGCCGCCAGGAACGGAAGCTCGAACCGGTAGGCGTCGATCTGCCAGGCGATCGAGACCTCCTTCGGGTCGCGGGTTCGGCGGCTCGGAACGACGGCGATGTCGTCGAATGCGTACGCCCGGCGGCCGCGCTTGCCGCGCCCGATCTCGATCTCAGTCACGATGGTGTGGCCTTTCCCTCTATGTCTGCGCTGTCCAGTATCCCCGACACACGGCTGAGGGGCGGTCCCGGGAACCCCCGGGCCGCCCCTCGGCTGCGCTGGACGCGTTACTTCCTGCTGTAGTTCGGTGCCTCGACCGTCATCTGGATGTCGTGCGGGTGGCTCTCCTTGAGACCCGCCGACGTGATCCGGACGAACCGGCCCTTGGTCTCCATCTCGTCGATGGAGGCGGCGCCCACATACCCCATCGTCTGGCGAAGGCCGCCGACGAGCTGGTGCAGCACGTTGGCCAGCGGGCCGCGGTAGGGCACCTGGCCCTCGATGCCCTCGGGCACGAGCTTGTCGTCCGAGGCCACGTCGGCCTGGAAGTAGCGGTCCTTGGAGTACGAGCGGCCCTGCCCGCGGGACTGCATCGCCCCGAGGGAACCCATGCCGCGGTACGACTTGAACTGCTTGCCGTTGATGAAGAGGAGCTCGCCGGGAGACTCCTCGCAGCCCGCGAGGAGGCTGCCCAGCATGACCGTGTCGGCACCGGCGGCGAGCGCCTTGCCGATGTCGCCGGAGTACTGGAGACCGCCGTCGCCGATGACCGGGACGCCGGCCGCACGGGCGGCGAGGGCGGCCTCGTAGATCGCGGTGACCTGCGGGACGCCGATACCGGCGACCACGCGCGTGGTGCAGATGGAGCCGGGGCCCACGCCGACCTTGACGCCGTCGACACCGGCGTCGATCAGGGCCTGCGCGCCGTCACGCGTCGCGACGTTGCCGCCGATGACATCGACGCCGACGCTGGACTTGATCTTCGCCATCCAGCTCAGCGCGTTGCTGTTGTGTCCGTGCGAGGTGTCGACGATGAGGAAGTCCACGCCCGCCCCCGCCAGGGCCTGCGCGCGCTCCAGGGCCTCGGGGCTGGCACCGACGGCCGCGCCGACGAGGAGTCGGCCCTCGGCGTCCTTGGCCGCGTTCGGGTACTGCTCGGCCTTCACGAAATCCTTGACCGTGATGAGGCCCTTGAGCACGCCCGCGTCGTCGACCAGCGGAAGCTTCTCGATCTTGTGGCGGCGCAGCAGCTCCATGGCGTCGACGCCGGAGATGCCGACCTTGCCGGTCACCAGCGGCATCGGCGTCATGACCTCGCGCACCTGGCGGCTGCGGTCGGACTCGAACGCCATGTCGCGGTTGGTGACGATGCCGAGCAGCTTGCCCGCCGGGTCGGTCACCGGGACGCCGCTGATGCGGAACTTGGCACACAGTGCGTCGGCCTCGGCCAGCGTCGCGTCCGGGTGCACGGTGATCGGGTCGGTCACCATGCCGGACTCGGAGCGCTTCACGAGGTCGACCTGGTTGACCTGGTCCTCGATGGACAGGTTGCGGTGCAGCACACCGACGCCGCCTTGCCGCGCCATGGCGATCGCCATGCGGGACTCGGTGACCTTGTCCATCGCCGCGGAGAGCAGCGGAATGTTCACGCGTACGTTGCGGGAGATGCGGGACGAGATGTCGACTGCGTTGGGCAGCACTTCGGATGCGCCGGGCAGCAGCAGCACGTCGTCGTATGTCAGCCCGAGCGTCGCGAATTTCTCGGGCACTCCGTCGACGTTTGCAGTCATGACACCTTCCCCAAATGGCCTTGATCGGTGCGGATGTCCATGCTAACGGCCTTCGGGGGTGTCTCATTCCACGAGCAAGATCAACCAGAGGTTCTGTAGCTTCGTACGGCTCCGTACGGGAGTTTCATGCGGCTCCGTACGGGCAGCCGGCCCGTTTTCGGAGGACGGCTCCGCACGGGCAGCCGGCCCGTTTTCGGAGGACGGCTCCGGACGGGCCCGGCTCACTGCTCCGCCAGGGCCCGCAGCCTGCTCAGCGCCCGGTGCTGGGCGACCCGGACCGCCCCCGGCGACATGCCCAGCATCTGCCCCGTCTCTTCCGCGGTCAGACCGACCGCGACCCGCAGGACCAGCAGCTCACGCTGGTTGTCCGGGAGATTGGCGAGAAGCTTCTTGGCCCAGGCCGCGTCGCTGCTGAGCAGCGCGCGCTCCTCGGGCCCGAGCGAATCGTCCGGTCGCTCGGGCATCTCGTCGGAGGGCACGGCCGTCGATCCCGGGTGCCGCATGGCGGCCCGCTGGAGATCGGCGACCTTGTGGCCCGCGATGGCGAAGACAAAGGCTTCGAAGGGCCTGCCGGTGTCCTTGTAGCGCGGCAGCGCCATCAGCACCGCGACACAGACCTCCTGCGCCAGGTCCTCCACGAAGTGGCGGGCATCACCGGGCAGCCGGTTCAGCCGGGACCTGCAGTAGCGCAGCGCGAGGGGGTGGACATGGGCCAGCAGATCATGGGTGGCCTGCGCGTCCCCCTCGACGGCACGGTGCACCAGTGCACCGATCACCGTCGTCTCGTCGTCGCGCATCGGACCATGGTGCCTCGGAGCCGCTTCTTCCGCTCCGCCGCGTCCGTAGTTGTGCACCGAAGCGTTATGAGCGGGTGCGCCGGAAGTCATGTCCTGCGCCCTCCCCTTCCGCTCGACCGAATCGTCCCCGAGGAACTCCACATCTCAAGGATGCGGCATCGGCCGGGAAGCGTCACATGTCGTCGGCGCGGAAGGCACCGCCGACGGACCGGAGCCCGCCCCGCGCTCCCCGGCCGCATCGCCCCGTCCGCCGGTGTGCGGACGGGGAATCGATCGGCTGCCGGCCATGACCGGTCCTCAGCGGACCAGGCCCCAGCGGAAGCCGAGCGCCACGGCGTGCGCACGGTCCGAGGCGCCGAGTTTCTTGAACAGACGCCTGGCGTGCGTCTTCACCGTGTCCTCGGAGAGGAACAGCTCACGGCCGATCTCGGCGTTCGAACGGCCGTGACTCATTCCTTCGAGCACCTGGATCTCACGCGCGGTGAGCGTCGGCGCCGCACCCATCTCGGCCGACCGCAGCCGACGCGGGGCGAGCCGCCACGTCGGATCGGCCAGCGCCTGGGTGACGGTGGCCCGCAGCTCCGCGCGGGAGGCGTCCTTGTGCAGATAGCCGCGGGCGCCGGCGGCGACCGCGAGCGCGACGCCGTCCAGGTCCTCGGCGACAGTCAGCATGATGATCCTGGCGCCGGGGTCGGCGGAGAGCAGCCGCCGCACCGTCTCCACGCCCCCCAGACCGGGCATGCGTACGTCCATGAGAATCAGATCCGAACGGTCGGCGCCCCAGCGGCGGAGGACTTCCTCGCCGTTGGCCGCCGT
Source organism: Streptomyces sp. NPDC015032 (assembly GCF_043080425.1). Taxonomy (NCBI): domain Bacteria; kingdom Bacillati; phylum Actinomycetota; class Actinomycetes; order Kitasatosporales; family Streptomycetaceae; genus Streptomyces; species Streptomyces sp. NPDC015032. The sequence continues at coordinate 63,975 of NZ_JBIBVN010000004.1, forward strand.
CGTCACACGCTCGACGCCGGGCACGGTCGCGACCGCGCGACGGAGCGCTTCTCGGGCAAGCGGGGAGTCGTCGCAGACGAGGACGGATGTCATGACCGTCCTCCGCAGCTGATGCGCGTCACCTTGAGCCTCCAGGCTGTTACAAGTCGTCACCTGAGCGGTTGACGCTCTCGGACATCTGCCCGATCGCCATTTCTGTCAACCGCCTCCGCCCTCTCAACGATGGTCACTCGAAAGAGTTACGGGCCGGACCATTGGGATCGGCACTCTACGTGATGGCGCGCACACGGAGGAGAGCGGCACGGATCATCCAACCGTCAACCGAAATTTCATATAAACCTTTGCCCCATTTAGCGGGTTTTCTTCCCTTTTACTGGTGTCTGTGGCTAGATTCGCAATCAGTCATATTTACATCTACTTACACCGTAGATGTAGTGTCATGAGCACGGCCAAACATGGATGACAACGACGATTCCGACTCAGCATGGTTTGAGGGGACAAACAATGGCAGATTTCTCCCGCCTTCCCGGACCCAACGCCGATCTGTGGGACTGGCAGCTGTTGGCGGCCTGCCGCGGGGTCGACAGCTCGCTGTTCTTCCACCCGGAGGGTGAACGCGGGGCGGCACGGAGCGCCCGCGAGAACTCGGCAAAAGAGGTCTGCATGCGATGCCCGGTGCGAGCCGAGTGCGCGGCACACGCGCTGGCCGTACGAGAGCCCTACGGAGTGTGGGGCGGACTGACCGAGGATGAACGCGAGGAGCTCATGGGACGGGCCCGTAATCGCCTGATCGCGGCAGGGGCGCCGTCGGGCGTTCCGTCCCCGGCGGGGCACGGCTGAACCCGCCCCGCCCGCACGGCACATACAAAAACGTTTTTGTACTTCACCCGGCCACCGAGGGGGGCCGGGTCACAGGCAGGCCCTGTTCAGCGGGCGGCCGCCAGGGACAGCCGGTCCAGGGTGGCCGCGACCGTCGGCACCTGGGCCAGGTCGGGCAGCGTCAGGGCGACGATCTCGCGCTCGATGGCCGGTTCCACCATGACGGTGCGGGCCTGCTTGGGACGTACCGACTCGATCGCCAGCTCCGGCAGTACGGCCACGCCCAGCCCCGCGCCGACCAGGCCGACGACCGCCGGGTAGTCGTCGGTGGCGAAGTCGATCCGGGGGGTGAAGCCGGACTCCTCGCAGACCTCGACCAGCTGGCTGCGGCAGCGCGGGCAGCCCGCGATCCACGACTCGTCGGCCAGCTCGGCGATGGAGACCGTGGCCGAACCCGCCAGCCGGTGCCCCTCTGGGACCAGGCCGATCAGCCGGTCGGTGAGCAGCGGGCGCACGACCAGATCGTCCCACTCGGCGCCGGAGGCGCCGTAGCGGAAAGCCAGCGCGATATCGCAGTCGCCCTCGCGCAGCATCTCGACCGAGCGCGGCGGCTCGGCCTCGACCAGGGAGACCCGGGTGCCGGGGTGGGCCGCGCGCAGCGCCGCGAGGGCACCGGGAACGAGGGTGGAGCTGCCGCTGGGGAACGAGACGAGCCGGACCCGGCCGGCCCGCAGCCCGGCGATGGCGGCGACCTCCTCCTCGGCGGCGGTGAGCCCGGCGAGGATGCCGGAGGCATGCCGGACGAGCACCTCGCCCGCCTGTGTGAGCCGCATCTCGCGCCCGGTACGAATCAGGAGCGTGGTCCCCGCGGAGGCTTCCAGGGCCTTCATCTGCTGGCTGACCGCGGGCTGGGTGCAGCCCAGCTCGCGGGCCGCGGCGGAGAACGAGCCGGTGGCGGCAACGGCGCGCAGGACACGGAGATGGCGGGCTTCGATCACTCTTCAACCATAAGCGAATCTTGGGCCTGACGCGCGTAATCAGCATGCGACTTTGATGGATCCGAACGGGGCCAGAGCCTCTCGTTCGGATCCGGACGAGAGAGGCCCTACAGCACAGCCCTTAGCGTGCTCCCCATGAAACCGATGGAGCAGACAGACCCGGCGGAGTCGACGGAGCGGACGGCACCGACCGGGCCGATGAAGGTGCTGACCGTGAATGCGGGGCGGCCCGAAGCGGTCGGCCACACCGATGCCGCCGACGGCGTGACCGGGATCGGCAAGCAGCCGGTCGACGGTCCCGTACGGGTCACCGACCCCGGCCCCAAGGGCACCGGCGGCAGTGGCCTCGCCGGGGACACGGTGTGCGACCTGCGTCATCACGGCGGCTCCGACCAGGCCGTGTACGCCTTCGCCCGCGAGGACCTCGACGGCTGGGAGCGGGTGCTCGGACGCCGGCTGGCCAATGGCGCGTTCGGCGAGAACCTGACGACCAGCGGGCTCGACGTGAACGGCGCGAGGATCGGCGAGCGCTGGCGGATCGGCCCCGATCTGGTGCTGGAGGTCACGTCGAGCCGGATTCCGTGCCGTACGTTCGCCGGTCACCTCGGTGAGAAGGGCTGGGTCAGGCGGTTCACGCAGGCGGGCGCCCCGGGTGCCTATCTGCGGGTGATCGAGCCGGGTGAGATCCGCTCCGGGGATCCGGTCGAGATCGTGCACCGGCCGGGCCACGAGGTCACCGTGCGGCTGGACTTCGAGGCATCGACGACACGACGGGAATTGCTCCCGCACCTGCTCGCGGCCGGCAACGCGCTGCATCCCGAGACGCTGCGGGCCGCCCTGAAGTACGTGGAGAAGAAGGCGCCGCGCGAGTGATCGCGATGACCGGCGGGGCAAGGGGCGCCTGTCGGCCGCGACGCACCGGTCAGACGCTACCGTGCCGCGTATGACGACTGCACTGATTACAGGAGCGACCGCGGGAATCGGAGCCGCCTTCGCGCGGCGGCTGGCGGCCGATGGGCACAACCTGGTGCTGGTGGCGCGTGACACCGAGCGGCTGCGCGAGCAGGCGACCGAGCTGCACGACCGGCATGGCATCGAGGCCGAGGTGCTGACGGCCGATCTGTCCGAGGACAAGGGGATCGCTGCGGTCGAGGACCGGTTGAGCGACCGTCAGCAGCCGGTCGATCTGCTGGTCAACAACGCCGGGTTCGGCAACAAGGGCCACTACCTGGAAGTGCCCATGGCCGATGAGCTGAACATGTTGAAGGTGCACTGCGAGGCCGTGCTGCGGCTGACCTCGGCGGCCGCGGCCGGAATGCGGGAGCGGGGGCGGGGCGGCGTCGTCAACGTGGCCTCGGTGGCGGCGTTCGTACCACGCGGGACGTACGGCGCGTCCAAGGCGTGGGTCGTGCAGTTCACCCAGGGCGCGGCGAAGGACCTGGACGGTTCGGGGGTGCGGCTGATGGCGCTGTGCCCCGGCTTCGTACGGACGGAGTTCCACGAGCGGGCGGGATTGGGCACCGGCAATGTTCCGGGCTGGATGTGGCTCGACGCGGACAAGCTGGTGGCGACGGCCCTGACGGACCTGGCACGCGGCAAGGCCCTCTCCGTCCCGGACCCGCGGTACAAGGCGCTGATGGGGATCGTGAAGGTGGCGCCGCGCGGCCTGCTCGGAGGGGTCACCTCCAAGACGGGCCGCAAGTACGGTCCTCAGTGAACGGTCGGCCGCCGGGTGCGCGGCTGCCGGATGGGCGGTCAGCGCACCCCGCGGCCCGCGTAGGCGCCGATGTTGGGGGCGCCCGGCTTCAGCTCGTTGCCGAAGTAGTCCCTGCCACCGTTGTTCTCGACCCTGGACTCGGATTGATCGAACGCCAATGGATAGCGTTTGAATGATCGAAACTCCCATCGTTCGATCACGGTGGTCTAGGGTCGGAACAACGGCCCCGACACCGGCCGGACCGGGGGGCCGGGCCACACACTTGCGAGGGGACTGCTGCCGTGCGCGAAAGTGCTGCTGAACGTCATGACCGCCTGCTGGGACTGGTACGGGAGCGGGGTTCGGCCCGGGTCTCGGATCTGGCCTCGCAGCTGGGGGTCTCACCCGTCACGGTGCGCCGCGACGTGGAGGAGCTGGCCGGCCGGGGCCTGCTCGACCGGGTCCACGGCTCGGTCTCCTGGCCGCGGGACGCCGGTTCCGCCGCCGCGGGGCCCGGTGGCGGCAGCGGCCTGGTTCTCGGCATGCTCGCGCCCTCGTCGACGTACTACTTCTCCGAGGTCATCCGCGGGGCCCACGAGGCCGCCGCCGGGGCGGGCGCCCGGCTGATCCTGCGGATCTCCGACTACCGGCCGCGGGAGGACCAGGCCCGCACCGAGGGGCTGCTCTCCGCGGGCGCCGAGGGGCTGCTGGTCGCACCGGGCTGGCAGCACCCCGGCGACCCCGCCGCGTTCGGCGACTGGATCGCCTCGCTGCCCGTGCCGACCGTCCTGCTGGAGCGCAGGCCCACCGCCGGCTCCCCGCTGGACGGCCTGGACCGGGTCTGCTCGGACCACGCGCACGGGGTGCTGCTCGCCGTCCGCCACCTGGTGAATCTCGGGCACGGGGCACCGCTGCTGATGGCCCGTGCGGACTCGCCGACCGCCGTCGCGGTGCGGTCCGGATACGAGGAGGCCCTGGCCGTGCTCGGGCTGCGCGCCCCGCAGGACGTGATCGATTCCGTACCGGCCGAGCTCGCCCCGGACGCGTTCGAGCAGGCCGTGCGGGCACTGCGCGAGGCGGTCCACTCGGGCATGGCAACAGCGGCGCTGATCCACAACGACGTGGACGCGATCCAGGTGGTGCAGCGCCTGGCCGAGCTGGGCGTACGGGTGCCGGACGACCTGGCGCTGATCGCCTACGACGACGAGGTGGCGGCCCTCGCGGACACCCCGCTCACGGCGGTGGCACCGCCCAAGCGCGACGTGGGCCGCCATGCGACGGAACTGCTGGTGGAACGGCTCGGCCAGGAAGCGGGCGCACCCCGGCGGCATCTGACGCTGCTGCCGCAGCTGCGGGTCAGGGCCTCCTGCGGAGCGTCCCTGTCGTAGACAGTGCGGCAGTCGTAGACAGTGCGGCAGTCGTAGAGAGTGCGGCGGGCGTCGCAGACAGCGCGGCGGGCGCCACGACGGGCCCGTGCGCCCCTCACGCAGGGCATTCCGCAGCGCTTCCGTACGTAACTTATCTGATCTTTTTTCGATCAATCGCTCTTTCGCTCTTGACTTCGGTCACGGCTGGTCCAAGGATCACGGCCAACGCCAATGCCGTCGCCAGTTCAGGAGCCTCGCTGTGAGCCGCAGTTCGAGCAGAACATCCCTCGCCGTCGTCGGCGCCGCCACCGCCCTCGCCGTTCTCACGGCCTGTGGCGGCAGCGGCGACGACAAATCCGCCGCCGGAAGCGACGGAAAGCCCGTCAGCATCACCTTCTGGGGCTGGACCAAGGGGTCCAAGGAGGTCGTTGACGCGTTCAACGCCTCGCACAAGAACATCAAGGTGGTGTACGAGGAGATCCCGTCCGGCAACGCGGGCGGGTACGCCAAGATCTCCAACGCTGTGAAGGCGGGCAACGCCCCCGACCTGGTCTCCATCGAGTACCCGCAGCTTCCGGAGTACGTCAGTCAGGGCGCGCTCCAGGACATCGGCCAGTACTTCACCGACGACATCAAGAAGAAGCTGCTGCCGCAGGCAGTCGAACTGACGACGCTCGGCGGCAAGAACTGGGCCGTCCCCTTCGACGCCTCGCCGCAGTCGTTCTACTACCGCAAGGACCTGTTCGAGAAGTACGGCGTCGAGGTCCCCAAGACCTGGGACGAGTTCCGCAAGGCCGCCGAGAAGATCAAGAAGGCCGACAAGAAGGCCCGCATCGGAACCTTCTTCCCCGATGACCCGACCACGTTCCAGGCGATGGCCTGGCAGGCCGGCGCCCAGTGGTACAAGCCCGAGGGCGACACCTGGAAGGTCAGCACGGCCGACGCGGCCACCAACAAGGTCGCCGACTACTGGCAGGGTCTGCTCGACGACGACCTGATCCGCGCCAACGCCTCGTTCAGCCCGGAGTGGACCAACTCCCTCAAGAACGGCGGCACCGTCGGCTACCTCGGCGCCGCCTGGGGCGCGGGCGTCCTCAAGGGCACGCTGCCCGAGCAGAGCGGCAAGTGGGCGGTCGCCCCGATGCCCAGCTGGGACGGCAAGCCGGCCAGCGGGATGCTCGGCGGCTCCACCTTCGCGGTGCCGAAGACCAGCAAGAAGGCCGAGGCCGCGGTCGAGTTCGCCACCTGGATGTCGACCACCGAGGAAGGCATCAAGGCCCGCATCGAGTCCGGCACATCGAGCGCCTTCCCGGCCGCGGCGGCGCTGCGCCCGGTGGCCAAGAAGTCCTTCGACGCCGGCTTCTACGGCGGCGAGGACATCTACCAGGTGTTCGAGGGCGCCGCGACATCGATCAGCCAGAACTGGAACTGGGGCCCGACGACCGGCACCACGAACACCACCATGAAGGACCAGTTCGGCAAGGTCGCGAGCGGCGGCACCACCATCAAGGACGCGGTGAAGGCCGGGCACGACGCCACGGTCGCCGAGCTGAAGAAGCGCGGTCTGAAGGTCGAGGACGCAGGCTGATGAAACGCGCCCGGACGACCAGAGCCGCCGCCATCCTGCTGGGGCCCTTCTTCGTACTGTTCACCGTGGCCATGGTGCTGCCGATCGGATACGCGGTCTGGCTCAGCCTGTTCACCGAGAAACAGTCCGGCCTGGGCTTCGGCGGCACCGAGACCGTCTTCAGCGGACTCGACAACTACATGGCGGCCCTGGGCGACCGGGCGTTCCGCGAGGGCTTCGGCGTACTCCTCGGTTACTGCCTCTTCTACATTCCGCTGCTGCTCATCGGGGCCCTCGCCCTCGCCCTGCTGCTGGACTCCGCGCTGGCCCGCGCCCGCCGGTTCTTCCAGCTCGCGCTCTTCCTGCCGCACGCCGTGCCCGGCATCATCGCCGCGCTGATCTGGGTCTACCTCTACACGCCCCAGCTCAGCCCGGTGGTCAGCGCCATGGAGTCCGGCGGCATCGGCTTCGACTTCTTCTCGCCCGAAGGCGCCCTCCCCTCCGTCGTCAACATCGCCCTGTGGGAGTGGCTCGGCTACAACATGGTGATCTTCTACGCCGCGTTGCAGGCCATCGACCGCTCCGTACTCGAAGCGGCCACGGTCGACGGAGCCGGTGCCTGGCGCATCGCGGTCGGCATCAAGGTCCCGTTGATCCGCGCGTCGGTCGTGATGGTCGCGCTGTTCACGGTCATCGGCTCGCTCCAGCTGTTCACCGAGCCGCTGATCCTCAACATGGGGACCGGCTCCGCCGTCACCTCCACCTGGACGCCGAACATGTACGCGTACACCGCGGCCTTCGGACGCAACGACTACGGTCTCGCCGCGGCCTCCTCCATCCTGCTGGCGCTCGCGGCCGCGCTGCTGTCCTTCGTCGTCACCCGCTTCACCGGCCGGAAGGGCAAGAAAGCATGAACTCCCCCGCCTCCCGAAGCCGCTGGATGTCGAAGACCGCGGTCAACGGCTTCCTCCTGCTCGCCGTCGTCTACATGCTCTTTCCCCTCGTCTGGCTGGTCACCGCCGCCACGAAGGACACCGGCGGGCTGCTCGCGGGCAACGCGTTCTCCTTCGAGGGCTTCAACCTCGGCGAGAACCTGTCGAACCTGGCCTCCTACGGCGACGGCATCTACTTCCGCTGGTACCTCAACAGCCTCCTGTACGCGGGCGTCGGCGCGCTCGTCTGCTCGCTGATCTGCGTGGCCGCGGGATATGCCTTCGACAAGTACGAGTTCCGGGGCAAGGAGAAGCTGTTCGGCCTCGTGCTGATGGGCGTGCTCGTCCCGACGACCGCGCTCGCCCTGCCGATGTACCTGCTGGCCTCCAAGACCGGTCTGGTCAACACCTACTGGTCCGTGCTGATCCCGGTGCTCGTCAACCCGTTCGGCGTGTATCTCTCCCGGGTGTTCAGCACCGGCTACATACCGGACGAGGCCCTGGAAGCCGCCCGTATCGACGGCGCCGGTGAGCTGCGCGTCTTCTGGTCCATCGGGCTGCGCATGCTCATGCCTGGCTTCGTGACCGTCTTCCTCTTCCAGTTCACCGCGATCTGGAACAACTTCTTCCTCCCCCTCGTGATGCTCTCGGACCGCAAGCTCTTCCCGCTGAGCCTCGGCCTGTACTCCTGGAACACCAACACCCACGGCGAGCCGAGCTTCTATCCGCTCGTCGTCACCGGCTCCCTCCTCGCCGTCATCCCCCTGATCGTCGCCTTCGTCTCGCTCCAGCGGCACTGGAAGGCCGGTCTGACCGCCGGAAGCGTCAAGTGACTCTCGCGCGAGCCCTGAGGAGTACGAGTTCCCCCATGCCCCACGCCACCGACACCCGGCCGACCGCCCTGCTCGCGATGGGCCCCGGCATCGACGCACGTCTCCTCGCCGACCGCCACCGCACCCGGCTGGCCGCCCTCACCCGCACCGACCCGCACCTCGTCGCCCACGACCTGGCCGACCCGACACCCGAGGTGGCCGCCGCGCTCGCCGATGCCGAGGTGCTGTTCACCTGCTGGGGTGCGACGCCGCTCACCGCCGAGGTGCTGGCGGCCGCGCCCCGGCTGCGGGCCGTGGTGCACGCAGCCGGTTCCGTGAAGCACCACATCACGGACGCCTGCTGGGAGCGCGGCATCGCCGTCACCTCGGCGGCCGGGGCCAACGCGCTGCCGGTCGCCGAATTCACCCTCGCCGCGATCCTGTTCGCGAACAAGCGTGTCCTGCACTCCGCCGACCGCTACCGCGCCCTGCGCACCGAACACGACTGGCTCGCGGAGCTGGACGGCTCCGGCAACTACCGGCGTACGGTCGGCGTCGTCGGCGCCTCGCGCATCGGCCGCCGGGTGATCGAGCTGCTGCGCCCCTTCGATCTGGACGTCCTGCTGTACGACCCGTACGTGGACGGTGCTCAGGCGGCTCGGCTCGGTGTCCGGCTCACCTCGCTCGACGAGCTGTGCACGAACAGTTCGGTCGTCTCGGTGCACGCGCCGCAGCTCCCGGAGACGCACCACATGATCGGCGCCGCGCAACTGTCGGCCATGGCGACCGGGACGACCCTGATCAACACAGCGCGGGGTTCGCTGGTCGACGAGGAGGCGCTGCTGCCCGAGCTGACGAGCGGGCGGCTGCACGCGGTGCTGGATGTGACGGAGCCCGAACTTCCGCCCGCGCACTCGCCGTTGTACGAGCTGCCGAATGTGCTGCTCACTCCGCATGTCGCGGGTTCGCTGGGCAATGAGCTGCACCGGATGGCCGACGAGGCGCTGGACGAGCTGGAGCGGTACGTGCAGGGGCGGCCGTTCGCGGACCCGGTCAGGGCGGGAGTGCTGCCGCGCTCGGCGTGACGCCGGGCCCACTGCTCCGTCGCCGGGCCCGCCCGGGGATCCCACGATCCCGGGGCGGGCCCGCTGCGTTCCCCGGGCGGGCGCCGATGTGGGCGGCACGTGCCGAGGCCCGGTACCCCGCGACGGGGTACCGGGCCTCAGAGCCTGTCGGGTGACCTCTGATCGGGCGGCCACGCCCTGGCACGCACGCTTCCCGCGTTGCCGAAATGCCCAAGTAGCTCCGCTACGAGGACATCCCGGCGCCTTGGAATCGCACGCACCAGACCGCGTCCGCTACCCGATCGAAGGTCACCCGACAGGCTCTCAGTGGCTGGGTGGGGCTACGGCGTCAGTGCGCGTGACCGTGGCCGCCGTGACCGGCCTCGGCCTCTTCCTCGGCCGGCTTCTCGACGACCAGCGTCTCGGTCGTGAGCAGCAGCGACGCGATGGACGCGGCGTTCTCCAGCGCGGAGCGGGTGACCTTGACCGGGTCGATGACGCCGGCCTTCACCAGGTCGCCGTACTCGCCGGTCGCGGCGTTGAAGCCCTGGCCCTTGTCGAGGTCGGCGACCTTCGAGGTGATGACGTAGCCCTCGAGGCCGGCGTTCTCGGCGATCCAGCGCAGCGGCTCGGCGGCGGCGCGGCGCACGACCGCGACACCGGTGGCCTCGTCGCCGGTCTTGTCGAGGTTGCCCTCCAGGACCTTGACGGCGTGGACCAGAGCGGAGCCACCACCGGAGACGATGCCCTCCTCGACCGCGGCGCGGGTCGCGGAGATGGCGTCCTCCAGACGGTGCTTCTTCTCCTTGAGCTCCACCTCGGTGGCGGCGCCGACACGGATCACGCACACGCCGCCGGCCAGCTTCGCGAGGCGCTCCTGGAGCTTCTCGCGGTCCCAGTCGGAGTCCGTGGCCTCGATCTCGGCCTTGATCTGGTTGACCCGGCCCTTGACGTCGCCGGGCTCGCCGCCGCCGTCCACGATCGTCGTGTCGTCCTTGGAGACGGTGACGCGGCGGGCGGTGCCCAGCACGTCCAGACCGGCCTGGTCGAGCTTGAGGCCGACCTCCTCGGCGATGACGGTCGCACCGGTGAGGGTGGCGATGTCGCCGAGCATGGCCTTGCGGCGGTCACCGAAGCCCGGGGCCTTCACCGCGACGGCGTTGAAGGTGCCACGGATCTTGTTGACGACCAGGGTCGACAGGGCCTCGCCCTCGACGTCCTCGGCGATGATCAGCAGCGGCTTGGAGCCACCGGCCTGGATGACCTTCTCCAGCAGCGGGAGCAGCTCCTGGATCGCGCCGATCTTGCCCTGGTGGATCAGGATGTACGGGTCGTCGAGGACGGCCTCCATACGCTCCTGGTCGGTCACCATGTACGGGGACAGGTAGCCCTTGTCGAAGGCCATGCCCTCGGTGAAGTCGAGGTCCAGACCGAAGGTGTTGGACTCCTCGACGGTGATGACGCCGTCCTTGCCGACCTTGTCCATCGCCTCGGCGATGAGCTCGCCGACCTGCGGGTCCTGCGCGGAGAGCGCGGCCACGGCGGCGATGTCGGTCTTGTCGTCGATCGGGCGGGCGGTCGCGAGGAGCTCCTCGGACACGGCCTTGACCGCGGCGTCGATGCCCTTCTTCAGGGCGGCCGGGGACGCACCCGCGGCGACGTTGCGCAGACCCTCGCGGACGAGCGCCTGGGCCAGCACGGTGGCGGTGGTCGTACCGTCACCCGCGACGTCGTTGGTCTTGGTCGCCACCTCCTTCACCAGCTGGGCACCGAGGTTCTCGTACGGGTCGTCGAGCTCGACCTCGCGCGCGATGGTGACACCGTCGTTGGTGATGGTGGGAGCGCCGAACTTCTTGTCGATGACGACGTTGCGGCCCCTGGGGCCGATCGTCACCTTGACCGTGTCGGCAAGCTTGTTGACGCCGCGCTCAAGGGCGCGACGGGCGTCCTCGTCGAACTTCAGGATCTTCGCCATGGGAGCTGAGCTTTCCTCTCGAACGAACTGCGCCCCCGGCCGCCCGGCTGGTTATTCGCGGGGGCCAGGGGCGCAGAACAGAAGCAAACGTGGGTGAATTACTTCTCGACGATCGCGAGCACGTCGCGGGCCGAGAGGACGAGGTACTCCTCGCCGTTGTACTTCACCTCGGTGCCGCCGTACTTGCTGTAGAGCACGACGTCGCCGGTCTTGACGTCGAGCGGAAGGCGCTCGCCGTTCTCGAAGCGGCCCGGGCCCACGGCCAGGACGACGCCCTCCTGGGGCTTCTCCTTGGCGGTGTCCGGAATGACCAGGCCGGAGGCCGTGGTCTGCTCGGCGTCGAGCGGCTGGACCACAATGCGGTCCTCGAGCGGCTTGATCGCAACCTTGGTGCTGGCGGTCGACACGATCCGGTCTCCCCCTTCGGAGATCTCACGGGGTAACAGTCTTTGGGTGGCGACCAGGTGGATCCGTCGTCGCGGGTGCCGGACCTGCCAGTCGCACAGTACTGCTGGCACTCTCCAGTGGTGAGTGCCAGCACCGAGACTATGACCGCGATTAGCACTCGGTCAAGCGGAGTGCCAATCCAGCCAGTCGTGGCGTCGGAAAATCCCCGCCCGGGAGCGAGCGGTCCGGATCCTGGTGGCGCTCCTGCTGTACGTGGCGACGGCACTGGCCGGGCGGGGACTACCGCCGCTCGCACCCGGCGCCGGGCGCCACCCCTTCGGACGGTCCCGGCCGGTCCGGCCACCAGTGCCTCAGCGGCGGTGACGACGACGAGTGCCCGGACTCCGGCGGCCGGCCGCAGACGATGACACCCGGTGACCCCGGCGCCCCGTGGTCGCCGTGGTTGCCATGGCCGCCGTGGTCGCCATGGGCGCCGTGGCCGCCATGCGGACGCGCCTGCGGGCCCGCCGCGGGGGCCGGCCGGGGGTGCGTCATTTTCTGTGCGGCCTTGCGGCCCAGCCGTTCGATCGGGTCCACCGACTGCGCGCACCCGGCGGTGGCGGTCAGGAGCGCACCGGCCAGCAGCAGCCCGGTGAGCAGCCGGTACGCCCTTCTCATACGTAGTCTTCCAGCCGGGCCACGGCGTACCCCTTGTCCGTGACGGTCTTCATGACCGCGCGGACCAGGTCGGCCATGCTGCCGTCCCACTCCTTCCGTCCCCGGAAGTGCGTGAGGATGATGTCGCCGGGGTGCAGGTCCTGGTCCAACTCGCGCCACTCCATGTGGTCCGGGAACGCCTCCGCGTTCCAGAGCGGCACGGCCTTGATGCCGCAGGACTTGGCGATCCGGAGCGTGTCGCCGTTGTAGTTGCCGTAGGGCGGCCGGAAGAGGGCGGGGCGCTTCCCGAACTGTTTCTCGATGATGGCCTGCTGGTCGCAGATCTCGCGCTCCTGCTCGCGGTACGAGAGACCGGGCAGGTAGGGGTGGTTGAGCGTGTGGTTGTTGAGGCCGACGCCCAGCCGCTGCGCCTCCCCGAAGTACCCGTAGTTGTCGCGCACCTCGTAGTCGCTGAGGAAGGCGCTGTACGGGATGTCCAGCTCGTCCATCATCTGCAGCAGTTCGGGGTCCTTCTCGGCTCCGTCGTCCATCGTCAGGAAGACGACCCGGTCCTCGGTCGGGACGGTGGTGAAGACCGGCGGCAGGGAGTCGTCGCCGCCCTCCACCTCGAAACCCTTCCGGGTGGTGATGTGCGGTTTGACGGCGGGCGGCGGGGGCGCGATCAGCGGGGGCCCGGCCAGCCCCCACTTCTTGGCGAGGGCCGCACGTACGGCCGGGCCGAACTTCGCGTTCTCATAGGACCCGGCGGGTGCGCGGCCCTGGGCGCCCGGCTGCCCGGAGCCGCCCGGCTGTCCGGCGGACGGCCGGGTCCGGCGTTCGTCGGCCCCGGAGGCACAGCCGGAGCCGACGGCGGCGATCAGGAGCGCGGCCAGGACCGCGCGGGCCGGCCGATGCCCGCCGGGGCCGCGCCCGCGCCGGGGTCCGCGCGCACCCGATTCGCCATAGTCCATGATAAATTTTTCCTTTTGTCGCACAAGACGCATGGCGTCGCATCCTGCCAGCACGGGCGAGGCGCTCCGGCCCGACACCTCCGCCGGGTCCACCGGTCAACCCGGCTGGCTCACAATGGGGCGGGTGAACGCACTCGCCCCGAACGACCCGAACGACCCGCCAAGCGGCCATGGCCGCCCGGCCGACGCCGACGGCCCCCTCGCCGCCTTCATGGCCCTGCGTACCCCCGAGGGCACGGCGCTCCTGGACGAGCTGCGGTCGTACGATCCCGCCCAGGAGCTCGCCACCGCCACCCGGCTGCGCCGCACCCACCCGGCCCCCCTGGTCTCGGCGGCCCTGGGGCAGGCGCGGCTGCGGCAGCGGGCGGTGGCGAAGTTCGGCGCCGAGGACGCGTACCGGATGTTCTTCACACCGAACGGCGTCGAGCAGGCGACCCGTACGTCGGTGGCGACCCATCGTGCACGGCGGTTCGTGGCGGCCGGCGGGGTGCGGAGCGTCGCCGACCTCTGCTGCGGGATCGGCGGCGACGCGATCGCGCTGGCGCGGGCGGGCATCTCCGTCCTCGCCGTGGACCGCGACCCGCTGACCGCCGAGGTGGCCCGCGCCAACGCCGCCGCGCTCGGGCTGGACGGTCTCATCGAGGTGCGGTGCGCCGATGTCACCGAGATCGACACCTCGCCGTACGACGCGGTCTTCGTCGACCCCGCCCGGCGCGGCGGCAGGGGCAGGATCTTCGACCCCGAGGCGTACTCGCCGCCGCTCTCCTGGGCGACCGGCGCGGCGCTGGGCGCCCCCCGCGCCGCACTGAAGATCGCCCCCGGCATCCCGCACGAGGCGATCCCGGCGCGCGCGGAGGCCGAGTGGATCTCGGACGGCGGCGATGTGAAGGAGGCCGTGCTCTGGTTCGGCGAGGGCTTCGCACCCGGTTCGTACCGGGCCACCGTGCTTCCGGCCGATGCCACCCTGTGGTCCGCGGCCCCGCTGCCCGCCCCGCCCGTCGGACCGGTCGGCCGCTATCTGTACGAGCCGGACGGCGCCGTCATCCGCGCCCACCTGGTCGCCGACATCGTGGCGCGGTGCGACGGCCGGCTGATCGACGAGACCATCGCGTACGTCACGAGCGACGAGCCGTACGACTCCCCCTACACCGCCGGGTACGAGATCACCGACCGGCTGCCGTTCAGCATGAAGAGGCTGAAGGCGCTGCTCCGGGAGCGGAAGGTCGGCGTCCTGACGGTGAAGAAGCGCGGCTCGGCCGTCGAACCGGAGGAGCTGCGCCGCAGGATGAAGCTCCAGGGGCCGAACTCCGCGACGGTCTTCCTGACCCGGGTGGCCGGAGCCCCGACGATGCTGATCGGCCACCCGGTGACCGGCCGGCCCACGCCGCCGAAGATGCCTTAGACCGCGCCCTGCACGGCCAGTTGGCATGTGTGCCGGCCATGAGAAGTGGACGGTGACAACGGATTGTTCCGGACAGACTGTGCCGGACCACCCTGCGGTCAGCGAGTGTCGGTGCGCTTTTCGAGGCGGGTGCCGTGGCGAGAGGTGATCGACATCAGGTCGCTGGGGGCGTCCAGTTCCAGGCGGTGCCAGCGGCCGCGAGGGACGATCACTGCGGTGCCCGCCATCAGTCGCACCATCTCCTCGGTGCCGTCGGGGGCGGCGGGGCGGAAGTAGAGACGCGCACCGCCGGTCAGGCAGCACACCGCTCCCGCACCTTCAGGCCAGGTCGGTCAGGTCCTCGGCGTACACCTGCGAGAGCGGCTGCGGACCCACGTACTGCTGGCAGTTGCACCGGTCCGACTCGAAGCGGACCGGCTTCTTGGACTCGTCCCAGGCCGTCGGCACCTCGACCCGCTCATGGCACTTGCCCTGTTTGTCATGCTTGGCGAGATGGTGTGTGCAGCCGCAGACCGGCTCCGGTGGCCGCTGGGCCGCTTCGACCGCCAGCCGCTCCTGCCTGGACACCTCCAGCAGCTCCAGCTTGCGGGTGTGCCGATTGCGCAGTGCGGTACGGACGTTGTCGACGGCCCATCCGAAGCCGCCCGTCCAGAAGATGATGAGGACCCACCAGTACCACTCCATGCGACGCTCCCCCTTGCGTGGCCCAGGTATCCGGACAGGATAGGTCCGGGCTCAGCGGTGCGCACCGCCCCCGACGGAGAACAGCGGCTCCGGAGCGCGCGCCCCGATCAGCACCCGCAGCACCCAACGGCGGTGGGCGAGCGCCTTGGTGATGCCGACCAGTCCGACGATCCAGCCGGTCATCCCGAGCCCCACGACCAGGGCGACCAGCCCGAAACTGCCCCGGGTCGCCTCGTCGGTCGCCGGGACGGCGACGCACACGTACAGCCCGAGTGCGCACAGCGCGAAGGACATCAGCAGCCAGACGAGGCTGATGCCCGGCATCCGCAAGCGCGCGTCGCGCACCGGATCACGGTCCAACTCACCCCAGGTGGCGAGCAGTCGGCGGATTTCGCGGTCCCGGAGCACACCGGCGACGACGAAGACGATCGCGGGCACCGCGCAGCAGGCGCCCATGCCGGCGAGGATCACACCGATCAGGGCGCTGAAGATGTCGTAGGTCTCCCCCAGCGTGATGAGCGCCGCGGCCACCAGCGACCAGCCGATCGCGAAGAGCGCTCCCCACAGCCACAGCACCACCAGCCGTCCCGGTGAGACATGCCTCCTCGCCAATTCTCCGAGCACTACGGCGCGGTCGGTGAGCAGCGCCTCCCGGTCGGGCCAGGTGCGTACCTCCACGGGCGGTGGCGGCGGCGGCAGTTGTGCGTGGTGAAACATGGGCCAGACCCTACCGACCGCGCACCCGCCCCCGCTGGCGGCATGGTGCGCCGGGGCCGCCGCGGTGCCATGCTGGAGAGGGACACACGGAGGTTCGCGATGGGGTTCTATGTCGAACGGGTCGTGCCCCGGATCGCCGATGCGGTCGGCGGAATGAAGTCGGTCGAGCCGTTGCGGCGCCGGGTCTGCGAAGGTCTGTACGGGGAGATCATCGAGATCGGGTTCGGTTCCGGGCACAACGTTCCGTTCTACCCGGATGCCGTCACCGATGTGGCCGCGGTCGAGCCGTCCGATCTCGGCTGGAAGCTGGCCCGCGACCGGATCGACGCGGGGCACACACCGGTACGGCGGGCCTGTCTGGACAGTCAGTACCTGCCGTTCGAGGACGACACCTTCGACGGCGCCCTGTCGACGTGGGCGCTGTGCACCATCCCCGATGCCGACGCGGCACTTCGCGAGGTGCGCCGGGTCCTCAAGCCCGGTGCGACCCTGCATTTCCTGGAGCACGGTCTGGCGCCGGAGGAGGACGAGAACGTACGCCGCTGGCAACGCCGCCTCGACCCGATGGAGCGGCGGCTCTTCGCCGGGTGCCGTCTGACCCGGCCGGTCGCCGAGATGCTGACGGCCGCGGGGTTCACGATCGTCGATCTCGACGTGTTCTACGCAGAGGGCGTACCGAAGGCGATGAGGGCCTACTCGATGGGCGTCGCCGCGCCCTGAGGGAGCGAGCGGGGGCCGGACGGGGCGGGCGGAGCCGGTCTGTCCCGGAGCCGACCGCACCGGCGCCCTCATCGCCGCCCTCATGAGCCCGGACCACCCGGTGTGCCGACAGCTCCACCGGAATTCTTCTGAGAATCTTCCGGGGCGGCCACCGGAGCAGCTGCTCAGTCGGCCGCCGGAGCGGTCGACGGGCCGACTGCCGGAGCGGTCCGCGCGTCCGCCGGAGCGGCCGGCGCGCCTGCCGCGGCGGCGGGCCGCGCGCGTGCCGGGAGCAGCACCAGGGCCGTCAGCGCCGCCACCGCGAGCAGGCCGGCGCAGACCCAGAACGCCGCCGAGTATCCCGCCGCGAGATCGGCCGGCCGGCCCCCGTCGCCGGTGACCTGGGCGGCGACGGTGACCAGGACCGCGAGCCCCAGCGAGCCGCCCACCTGGCGGGCGCTGTTCAGCAGTCCGGAGGCCATCCCCGTCTCGTCGGGCGCGACATCGGTCGTGGCCGCGGTGCCCAGTGGTACGAAGCAGATCCCGAATCCGAAGCTGCCGACCAGGGACGGGACGAGGATCGAGAGCAGGAAGCCGCCGTCCGCCCGCGCCGTCGCCGCGTACCCGGCGAGGCCGAGCGCGGCGAGGCCGGCGCCCGCCGCCAGCAGCCGCCGGGTGCCGAACGTCGCGACCGTACGGGTGGCGACGATCGAGCCCGCGACGATGCCCGCCGTGAATGGCAGGAAGGCGGCACCGGCGGCGGTGGGTCCGTAGCCGAGCACCAGCTGCATGTAGAGCGAGACGAAGTAGAACGCGGCGAACTGCCCCGAGCTCAGCAGCAGGACGAAGAGGTTCGCGGTCAGGACCGGGCGGCCCTTCAGCAGGCCCGGACGGAGCAGCGGGGTCCTGGTCCGCAGCTCGACGGCGACGAAGGCGGCCAGCAGGAGCACGGCAGACCCGAGCGTGCCCAGCGTCCGGGCGGACCCCCACGGGTGGGTGGACGTGCCGACGAGTCCGAGGACCAGCAGCGTCGTACCGGCGGTGGCCAGCAGTGCTCCGGCCACATCGATCCGGGCACCGGCCTTGGCGGGGCGGCTCTCCAGTCCGGTGCGGGCGGTCCCCACCAGCGCGAACAGCACGATCGGCACATTCACCAGCATCACCGCGCGCCAGCCCGCCGCATCGGTGAGCAGCCCGCCGGCGAGCACCCCGACCGCGCCGCCCGCCGCGCCGGCCATGCCCCACAGCCCCAGGGCGCGGGAGCGGGCGGGCCCGGCCGGGAAGGCGAGGGCGATCAGGGCGAAGGCGACCGGGGCGAGCGCGGCCGCGCCGATCCCCTGGACCGCCCGCGCGGCGATCAGCCCGCCGGGCGACCACGCGAGTCCGCCGAGCAGGCTCGCGCCGCCGAACAGCACCAGGCCCGCTGTCAGGATCCGGCGGCTGCCGATCAGGTCGGAGAGCCGTCCGCCGAGCATCAGCAGTCCGCCGAAGGCCAGCGCATAGGCATTCACCACCCAGAGGAGCCCTTCCGGGGTGAAGTCGAGATCGCTGCGCATGTCCGGCAGCGCGACGTTCACCACGGACATGTCCAACGCCACCATGAACTGCACGATGAGGGCCACCACCAGCAGCCAACGCTCATGCCGTGACTGGTCGTTCACGACTTCCCCTTCCTCGGAGATCACTCGGTACTGTCATTACTATACGCGTATAAAAATTAATCGCGGGCAACGGACGGGGGACAATGCCCGGATGCCAGGGACAGAGGAGACGCCAGGAGCGGCAAAGGCGTCAGGAACAACGAGGAAGCGGACCGCGGCGAAACGGTCCGTGGGGCGGCCCCGCAGGCTCGACCCGGACGCGATGGTCGCCACCGCGCGCCGCATCATCGAGGAAGAGGGCCTGGACGCCCTGAGCATGCGGCGGGTGGCGAAGGAGCTCGGCTCGACGCCGATGGCGCTCTACCACTACGTGCAGGACAAGGACGAGCTGCTCATGCTCACCCTGTCGGGCACCGCGGCCGCCTTCCCGCGCCCCGAACTGCCCGAGGACCCGCGCGAGCGGCTGCTCGCGGTGGCGGTGCACATGCACGGCATCCTGGCGCAGATCCCCTGGGTGCTGGACATCCTGGCGCTGGGCGAGCTGACCGACAGGAACGCGCTGTGGATGGTCGAGGAGATCATCGACTCGGCGCTCGCCTGCGGCCTCTCCCCCGCCCGTGCGGTACGCGCGTACCGGACGATCTGGAGTTACGTCTATGGCGACCTGGTCTTCCGCCGAGCGGCCGAACGCCGCGCGCAGCACCCGCCGAGCGGGCGCCACTTCCCCGAGATGGTCACCGAGGAGGACGCGTCCGCGCTGCCCCGGCTGACAGAGGTCAAGGACCGGTGGCGCGAGTACGCCGCCGACTACGAGGTGGCCGAGGAACTCGACGCGATCATCGAGGGGCTGATCAGCCGAGGGACTTCCCGGGGCTGATCAGCGCCCCGGGGCCGGGCCGCCTCCCGGGACCGAGCAACCTCCCGGACCGGGCCGCCGCCCGGGGCCGGGCAACTTCCCAGGGCCGGGCAACTTCCCAGGGCTGATCAGCGCCCCGGGGCCGAGGAACCTCCCGGGGCCGGTCAGCCGGGGGACTCGACGGCGCCCAGGGACTCGAAGCGCCAGCGGTGCACCGGGCGGGTGATCAACTCGGCGTCCGGCTCCGGGAGTTCGGGAAGCTCGTCACCGTACGCCCCTTCCCACCAGGTGATGACCAGGACCCGGTCCTGCGGGGCGCGCAGCAGCTCGCGCCGCAGCGGCTCGCGGGCCAGTTCGGCCGACCGGGCCCGTGCCCACTCCAGGAGCTCGGAGCCCCTGCCGCCGGCGGCGCGGGCCTCCCACATCAACGCGACGGTCGTACCGCTCATGAGTAGAGGTTGTCCTTGCTGATCTCGTGGACGTGATCGTGGTCGTGCGTGTGACCGTGGCCGTGCATGCCGGCACCGGGGACGTGGGGGTCGGTCACCGGCAGCGACGAGTCCGCGGACAGCTCCAGGTCCGAGGCCGCCCTGCCCCGGGCCACCATC
Organism: Streptomyces sp. NPDC015032; assembly: GCF_043080425.1. Lineage (NCBI taxonomy): Bacteria > Bacillati > Actinomycetota > Actinomycetes > Kitasatosporales > Streptomycetaceae > Streptomyces > Streptomyces sp. NPDC015032. The sequence goes on from NZ_JBIBVN010000004.1 coordinate 83,787, forward strand.
TCCGCGCCCAGCGCCGCGACCATCGCCCCGTTGTCCGTGCACAGCCCCGGCCTCGGCACCCGCAGCCGGATGCCGGCCCGCTCGCACCGCTCCTCGGCCAGCGCCCGCAGCCGTGAATTGGCCGCGACACCGCCGCCGATCATCAGGTGGTCGACGCCCTCGTCCTTGCAGGCCCGGACGGCCTTGCGGGTGAGCACGTCCACCACGGCCTCCTGGAAGGACGCCGCCACATCCCGTACCGGCACCTCCTCGCCCGCCGCCCGCTTGGCCTCGATCCAGCGGGCCACGGAGGTCTTCAGGCCGGAGAAGGAGAAGTCGTACGCGGGATCGCGCGAACCGCTCAGTCCGCGCGGGAACGCGATCGCCTTCGGGTCGCCCTCCCTCGCCAGCCGGTCGATGACCGGGCCGCCGGGGAAGCCGAGGTCCAGCACCCGGGCGATCTTGTCGAAGGCCTCGCCCGCCGCGTCGTCGATGGTCGCGCCCAGCGGCCGTACGTCGTTGGTGATGTCCGGCGCGAGCAGCAGCGAGGAGTGGCCGCCGCTGACCAGCAGCGCCATGGTCGGCTCGGGCAGCGGGCCGTGCTCCAGCTGGTCGACGCAGATGTGCGAGGCGAGGTGGTTCACCCCGTAGAGGGGCTTGCCCAGCGCGTACGCGTACGCCTTCGCCGCGGAGACGCCGACGAGCAGCGCGCCCGCGAGCCCGGGACCGGCCGTGACGGAGATGCCGTCGAGGTCGCGGGCGCTGATCCCGGCCTCCTTCAGGGCGCGCTCGATGGTGGGGACCATCGCCTCCAGGTGCGCGCGGGAGGCGATCTCCGGGACGACGCCGCCGAAGCGGGCGTGCGTGTCGACGCTGGACGCGACGGCGTCGGCGAGCAGCGTCGTACCGCGGACGATGCCGACGCCGGTCTCGTCGCAGGAGGTCTCGATGCCGAGTACGAGCGGTTCGTCAGCCATCAGTCAGTCTCTGTTCCCTGTACGTGTTCTTGTACGTGTTCTTGTACGTGAAGGCGCATGACGAGTGCGTCGACGTTGCCCGGCTGGTAGTAGCCGCGGCGGAAGCCGATGGGTTCGAAGCCGAAGCGTTCGTACAGCTTCTGCGCCCGCGTGTTGTCGACGCGGACTTCGAGGAGCACCTCGGCGCACTCGAAGGCCGTGGCGTGTTTCAGCAGATCGGTGAGGAGTTCGGAGCCGAGGCCGCCGCCCCAGTGGCCGCGGGTGACACCGATCGTCTGCACGTCGGCGAGGTCGCCGGCCGCGGCGAGCCCGGCGTAGCCGACGATCCGGCCGGTGGCGGGGTCCTCGGCGACGACGTAGCGGCGGGTGGCCCGCGGGCCGCGGGAGTACGCCAGCTCGGACCAGAACATGCCGGCCGACCAGGCGTCGTCCGGGAACAGCTCGTGTTCGAGCTCCAGCACCGGATCGATGTCCCACCAGCGCATCTCGCGCAGTACGGCAGTCGTGCTCGTCACTTCGGGGTGACCACCTTGTAGTTCTTCGGGACCTGGGCGTCGGGCCTGCGGAGGTAGAGCGGCAGCGGCGGCAGCAGTTCCGCACCCGCGGCAAGCCGCTCGACGGCGACGGCGGCCAGCGCACCGGCACTGACGTGCTCGGGGCCGCGGGCGTCCCTGAACGCCTCGGGGTAGAGCACCGCGCCCGCCCCGACGACAGGGAGTCCGGCGAGCCGCTCGGCGAGGTCGGCAGGCCGGTCGACGGCGGGCTCCGTGACGCGCGTACGGAAGTCCTCGTAGCGCGCCCAGTAGACCTCCTTGCGGCGGGCGTCCGTCGCGACGGCGAACGGGCCTTCCAGTCCGGCGGCGTACGCGAGGCCGTCCAGGGTGCACACCCCGTGCACGGGTACGGAGAGGGCGGAGCCGAAGGTCGCGGCCGTGACCAGGCCGACCCGCAGCCCGGTGTACGGGCCGGGGCCGACGCCCACGACCACGTCCGTCACGGCGTCGAGTCTCACCCCGGCCTCGGCGAGGACCCGGTCGACGGCGGGCAGCAGGAGTTCCCCGTGCCTTCGGGCATCGACCTGACCGGACTCGGCGACGACGGAGGTCCCGTCGTGCAGGGCGACGGTGACGGCGGGGGTGGCGGTATCCACGGCGAGCAGGAGCACGCAAACAGCCTACGGCTCCCGCGACGGGGGTACGGCGTCATGTACGGCGTCCTGGCAGGACCTGTTCCGGCTGCTACCGTCACCGTGTACACGCGGGTACGACGTAATCGCTAAACGCTTGTACGACATACGGAAGCGAAAGGGGCGCGCACGGTGGCAAGGGGCAGCTCGGGAATCGTGGCCGGGCTCACCGCGGCGGCTCTCGCCGTGGTCGGCTTCCTGGCCTACCAGGCATCGGCGAACGCGCCCGACTCCGTCGCCGCCCCCAAGCCGAAGGTTTCCGGCAGCGCACCCGCCACCAGCCACGACAAGCCGAAGGAAAAGAAAAAGAAGCTGCCGCCGGCGCTTCCGGCCGACTCCGGCACCGGGAAGCGCGTGGTGTACGCCCTGGAGGACCGCCAGGTGTGGCTCGTCGACGAAGCCGGCAAGGCGGTCAGGACCTTCGCGGTCATGCCGAGCGCACTGAGCCCGAAGCCCGGGACGTACCAGGTGGGTACGCCGCGCCAGGGGCCGCCCACCAAGGGCTCGGACGGCGTGCTGATCGAGCACGTGGTGCGGTTCACGATGGTGGAGGGCGTGTCCGTCGGATTCAGCGCGGCGGTGGACGGCTCCATGGAGAGCCCGGACCCGTCGCTGAAGACGGGGGGCGTGCGGATGTCCCGGGCCGACGGGGACGCGGTGTGGGAGTTCGCGACGGTACGCACGAAGGTGGTCGTCGTCCCGTAACGGGGCCCGCGCACGGGCTATGCCGCGTCGCGCCGGGACGGCAGCCCGTCCGTCTCCTCCGCGGCCGGCTCGGCCGGTGGCGTGGACACCGCCGTGGCGGCGGCGCACGAGGCCAGCAGATCCTTCATCGACAGGGCGGACGGCGCCTGCGGCTCCGGCTGGGGCTGCGGCTGTGGCTGCGGGTCACGCTCGGACGTCGGCATGGATGCCTCCTGGAACTCCGGTGAGTGGAGGTCGTGGTTAGGCAGACCTAACCAGGTCTCCCATCCATGTGACCACGACCGCCGCTTTCCGCGCAACAATTTACCGACGGCTTGTCGGAAAGAGTGCGGGACGGCCGAATCAGCACTCGAACGCGCGCTCAGCCCCTCTCCGGCAGTCAGGTGTGTCACCCACCGGGACGGCCGGGCCGTCCCGGCGCTGGTGTTCCGGCGGTGTCCCCGTGGCCGGTGCCGAACGGGTCCACCCCGCGGAGCACACCCAGCGGCCCCTACCGGGCCGGTCGCCCCGGCAGTCCGCCCGCCAGTTCCTCGCGCAGGCCCGCCCAGCGCGCCCCGACGCCGATCAGCGTCACCGTGCGCCGTTCGTCGTCCGTGTCGCCGACCGCCCGGTGGATGACCACCTGGAGCCTGTCGTCGGACAGCTCCTCGACCTTGCCGTCGCCCCACTCCACGACCACCACCGACTCCGGCAGCGACACGTCGAGGTCCAGGTCCTCCATCTCGTCGAGTCCGCCGCCCAGGCGGTACGCGTCGACATGGACCAGCGCGGGACCGCCGGTCAGCGAGGGGTGGACGCGGGCGATCACGAAGGTGGGGGACGTGACGGCGCCACGCACCCCGAGGCCCTCGCCCAGCCCCCGGGTCAGTGTCGTCTTCCCGGCGCCGAGCTCGCCGGTGAGCATCACGAGGTCGCCGGGGCGCAGAACGGTGGCGATCCGGCGGCCGAGGGCCTGCATCTGTTCGGGGGACCCGACGGCCAGGGTCATGGCGGCGGTGCCGGGCGCGGCGCCCTCGCCGGCCTCAGTCGCCAGGCTGTTGTGCGGTGCTTCCATGCCCGCCAACGTTAGCCGCTGCCGGTACCGCCCCGACGCGTACCAACAGGTCCGCCAGCCGGTCGGTCACCGTCTCCGGGTGTTCCAGCATCACCAGATGACCGGCGTCCGGGACGATGACCAGCTCCGCCTCCGGGAGCTGGTCCGCGATGGCCTCGCTGTGCGAGCTGGGCGTCACCAGGTCTTTGTCGCCCGCCAGGATCAGCACCGGGAGTTCACGGAAGGCGGGCAGGACGTGGCTCTTGTCGTGTTCGGTGAAGGCCGGGTAGAACTCGGCGACCACATCGATCGGGGTGGACTCGATGAGCCGCTCGGCGAACCGTTCGACCGCCGGGTCCACGTCCCGCGAACCGAACGAGTACCGCTTGATCAGACCAGCGAAGAGATCGGCGGTCGCGCGACGGCCCCGTTCCACCAGCTCGGCCTGGGAGCCGAGCGCCCTGAGCACCCCGGGCAGCACCCGTCGCACCGCGTTCACCCCCGCGATCGGCAGCCCGAAACTGACCTCGCCCAGCTTCCCGCTCGATGTGCCGACGAAGGCGACGGAGGCGACCCGGTCCCGGATGAGCTGGGGGTACTGCTCGGCGAGCGCCATCATCGTCATGCCGCCCATCGAGTGCCCGACCAGCACCAGCCGGCCCTCGGGGGCGGCCGCGTCGATGACCGCCTTCAGATCCCGGCCCAGCTGGTCGATGCCGACCGTCACCCCGTCCGCCTGGGCCCGGCCCCGCTCGGAACGGCCGTGGCTGCGCTGGTCCCAGTGGACGGTGCGGACCAGACCGCGCAGCGCCGCCCGCTGGAAGTGCCAGGAGTCCTGGCTGAGGCAGTAGCCGTGGCTGAAGACGACGGTGACGGGCGCGGGCGCCTTGCGGCCGAAGAGCCTGCGACGGCGCGTACCGGCCCCCGCGGCGGCACCGGTGCCGCCCTCGCCACCCGCCGCGGCCCCGGTGCCGCCGTCGGGTTCGACCTCGTCCACCTCGTAGTACAGCTCGGTGCCGTCATCGGCCGCGGCCCGGCCCGGCAGTCCCCGCAACGAGCCGTACGGCCCCGAGGCGTCCAGCGCGAGCCTGGCCCGCCTGCGCATGCCGCGGCCCACGGTCAGCCGCTCGACGGCGACCCCGGCGGCCGCGCCTGCCGCGATCACACCTATGGCGGCTCCGGCGATCCCCGCCCGGCGCCAGCCGACCGCCGTGGCGGCCGTCGTCACCGAGTCCCCCGCGCTGATCTCGCTCACCGTGCCGCGCTCCTCGTCGGTCGTATCCGTCAGGTCAGGACCGGTCAGTTCCGGTCGTGCTCAGATCGTGCCTGGTCAGGGGCGCTTGACCGGTCAGGACTCGGCCGGGGTGCCATGCAGATGGACGCGCGGCACACGGGCGCCGATCCGGGTGACGATCTCGTACCCGATCGTGTCGGCGGCCCGCGCCCAGTCCTCGGCGCTCGGCTCGCCCCGGTCCCCGGGGCCGAAGAGCACCGCCTCGCTGCCCGCCTCGACCTCGTCCCCGTGGAGGTCGACGACGAACTGGTCCATGGCCACCCCGCCCGCGATCCGCCGCCACACCCCGCCGACCAGGACGGGGGCCCGGCCGGAGGCATGGCGCGGGATGCCGTCCGCGTAGCCGACCGGCACCAGGCCGAGGGTGGTCTCGGCGGAGGTCGTGTAGTGGTGTCCGTAGCCGACTCCGTGACCGGCCGGCACCTGCTTGACCAGGGCGATCGACGCGATGAGCGTCATGACGGGGCGCAGCCCGAAATCGGCCGGGGTGCCCAGCTCGGGGCTGGGCGAGATGCCGTATGTCGCGATCCCGGCCCGTACCAGATCGAAGTGCGCCTCGGGGATCGCCAGCGTCGCCGCGGAGTTCGCCAGGTGGCGCACCTCGGGGTCGACGCCCTGCTTCTCCGCATACGCGACCATGTCGCGGAAGACGTTCAGCTGGGCGGCGATGGAGGGGTGGCCGGGTTCGTCGGCGCAGGCGAAGTGGGACCAGAGGCCGACGATCCTGACGGTGCCCGCGTCCTCGGCGGCGCGGGCGGCGGCGACCAGTTCGGGCCAGTCGGCCGGCTGGCAGCCGTTGCGCCCGAGGCCGGTATCGACCTTGAGGTGGATACGGGCCGGAATACCGGCCTCCGTGGCCGCGGCGACGACCTCGCGCAGGGCCCACATCCCGCTCACCGACACATCGATGTCGGCCTCGATCGCCTCGCGCCAGGGCCCGCCCGGCGTCCACAGCCAGCACATCACGCGGCCGCCGAGCCCGGCCGCCCGCAGGGCGAGGGCCTCCTGCGGCGTCGCGGTGCCCAGCCAGGTCGCCCCGGCCTCCAGCGCGGCACGGGCGCAGGGCACCGCTCCGTGTCCGTACGCGTCGGATTTGACGACGGCCATCAGTTGCGCGCCGCCGGCCAGCGCGCGCAGTACGCGTACGTTGGCGCGCAATGCGGCGAGGTCGATCTCGGCACGGGCTCTCAAGGGCGCTGTCTCGTTCATTGCGCCCAGTCTCTCAGAGGCGTACGGCAGCCCCTTCGGGCGGCGGGCCGGGAGGGGCCGGCCGCCGGGGTCGCCGGCCCTGCCGCGCGCGTACACCTCAGAGGTCACCCGACAGGCTCTCAGCGGTGGCGCAGCTCGTGTTCCAGATGGTCGACGAGGACCGGGACATGGCTGTGCGGTAGGTCCTTGACCGCCGTGACCAAAGTCACCGGGCGGCCCTCGCGGACCAGTTCCACCAGCTCGTCGACGGCCGCCGCGTGGACGGGGTCGGCCAGTTCGGCGCGGTAGCGGTCGACGAAGCCGTCGTAGCGGCTTCCGGTGCGGTCCTCGTGGTACCAGGAGCGGAGCTCCTTCGACGGGGTGACGTCCTTGAGCCACTTGTCGATCCCGGCCCGGTCCTTGGCCACGCCGCGCGGCCAGAGCCGGTCGACGAGGACGCGGGTGCCGTCGCCGTCCTCCTGCGGGTCGTACACCCGGCGTACGCGCACATCGGTGCCGCTGCCCTTGCTGGTGCCCACGATCGGCCCTCCTGTCGGCGTCCGCACGCGGCTGCCCGGCACTGCTCGTCGGGGCCTGCCGCTGCTGGTTGTCGGTGCCTGCCGCTGTCTGCGCCCAGGATCACTCAGGCCCGTACGTCCCGCCACGCCGCCGGGATGGCCTCCGCGACGTCCTGCGCGGCGACCGGGGCGCCGTCCGAGGCGTGCCGGGCGGCCAGGCCGTGCAGGTACGCGCCGGCCGACGCGGCGTCGCGCGGGGCGAGGCCCGCCGCCAGCAGGGAGCCGGTCAGACCGGAGAGGACGTCACCGCTTCCGGCCGTGGCCAGCCAGGAGGTGCCGGTCGGGTTGACCCGTACGGGGGAATGTCCGGCGTCGGCGGCGACCAGGGTCGTCGATCCCTTGAGCAGGACCGTGGCACGGAACCGGGCGGCCAGTTCCCGTACGGCGGCGAGCCGCCCCGCCTCGACCTCCTCGCGCGGGACGCCGAGCAGGGCCGCGGCCTCACCGGCGTGCGGGGTGAGGAGGGTCGGGGCGGTGCGCGCGCGTACGGAGGCGGCGTCGAGCAGCCGCAGCCCGTCCGCGTCCACGAGCACCGGAACGTCCGTCCCCAGCACGTCATGGACCGCCTCCACGGCCTCCGTACCGTCACCGAGCCCCGGCCCGACGACCCATGCCTGCACCTGCCCCGCCTTGGCGGGCGGCCCCGCGTGGACCAGCGTCTCCGGATGGCGGGCGATCACCGCGTCGGCCCCCGGCCCGACGTACCGCACCGCTCCGGCACCGCCCCGCAGCGCCCCGGAGACGGCCAGCACCGCCGCCCCCGGATACCGCGCCGACCCGGCGACGACGCCCACGACACCGCGCCGGTACTTGTCGCTCTCGCTGCCGGGTACCGGCAGGAGCGCGGCGAGGTCCGCGTACTGCAACGCCTCCAGCTCGGGCACCTCGGGCAGCTCCGGGCCGAGCCCGATGTCGACGAGGTGCAACGCGCCCGCCAGCTCGGCGGCCGGGTCGACGAGCAGCCCGGGCTTGTACGTGCCGAAGGTGACGGTCGCGTCGGCCCGCACCGCGTCGCCGAGCACCTCGCCGGTGTCCGCCTCGACGCCGCTGGGCAGGTCGACGGCGACGAAGGCCGCACCGGTCGCCTCGAAGGCCCGCACCAGCGCGGCGGCCTCCGGGCGCAGTCCGCCGCGCCCGCCGATGCCGGTGATCCCGTCCACGACGAGATCGACGTGCCCGCCCCAGGCGCCCGCCACCGCGTCCGCCGCCGTCGCTCCGTCCGCGCCGCCCACCACGCGCCCGCCCGCCGCGAGCAGCGCCCCGAGCCCGCCTTGGTGGACCTGGACCGGCGAGGTGGGCACGGCGCGCACGCCCGCGCCGCGGCGGGCCAGCCGGGCGCCCGCGTACAGCGCGTCGCCCCCGTTGTCGCCGCTGCCGACGAGCAGGACGACCCGGGCCCCGTACACCCGGCCGCGCCGCCGCAGCACATCGGCGCAGGCCGCCGCGAGTCCCGCCGCGGCGCGCTGCATCAGGGCGCCCTCGGGGAGCTTGGCCATCAGGGCGCGCTCGGCGGCCCGTACGGTCTGAACGCTGTAGGCGGTACGCATGTACTCAACCCTCCGCGATCACCACGGCCGACGCCACCCCCGCGTCGTGGCTGAGCGACACGTGCCAGTGCCGTACACCCAGCTCGGCCGCGCGCGCGGCGACCGTGCCGCGGACCCGCAGCCGGGGCTGCCCGCTGTCCTCGACGCACACCTCGGCGTCCGTCCACAGCAGGCCCCCCGGTGCGCCGAGTGCCTTCGCGAGGGCCTCCTTGGCGGCGAACCGGGCGGCGAGCGAGGCGATTCCCCGCCGCTCGCCGCTGGGCAGCAGCAGCTCGCTCTCCAGGAAGAGCCGGTCGGCCAGATGCGGCGTTCGCTCCAGCGCCGCATCGAACCGTTCGATCTCGGCCACATCGATCCCGACCCCGATGATCACGCGTGTTCCCTCGACTCTCGCTACTCCACGGTCACGGACTTCGCCAGATTGCGCGGCTGGTCCACATCGTTGCCGCGGGCCGTCGCCAGTTCGCAGGCGAAGACCTGCAAGGGCACGGTCGACACCAGCGGCTGAAGCAGCGTAGGCGTAACGGGAATCCTGATCAGGTGGTCGGCGTACGGGACGACCGCCTCGTCGCCCTCCTCGGCGATGACGACGGTGCGCGCGCCACGGGCCCGGATCTCCTGGATGTTCGACACGATCTTGTCGTGCAGCACCGACCGGCCACGCGGCGAGGGCACGACCACGACGACCGGCAGACCGTCCTCGATGAGGGCGATCGGCCCGTGCTTGAGCTCGCCCGCGGCGAAACCCTCGGCGTGCATGTACGCGAGTTCCTTGAGCTTCAGCGCGCCTTCCAGGGCCACGGGGTAGCCGACGTGACGGCCCAGGAAGAGCACGGTGTCGTGGCCGGCGAGAGAGCGGGCCAGCGCGCGTACGGGTTCCATGGTCCGAAGGACCCGTCCGACCGCCCCGGAGATCTCGGCGAGCTGACGGATGACGGTCCGGATCTCGTCGCCCCACTTCGTCCCGCGGATCTGCCCGAGATACAGGGCGACGAGGTAGCAGGCGACGAGCTGGGTGAGGAACGCCTTGGTGGAGGCGACGGCGACCTCGGGCCCGGCGTGCGTGTAGAGCACGGCGTCGGACTCGCGGGGGATGGTGGAGCCGTTCGTGTTGCAGATGGCGAGAACCTTCGCGCCCTGCTCGCGGGCGTGCCGCAGGGCCATCAGGGTGTCCATCGTCTCGCCGGACTGCGAGATCGCGACGACGAGGGTGCGGTGGTCGAGGATCGGGTCGCGGTAGCGGAACTCGCTGGCCAGCTCGGTCTCGCAGGGGATCCGGGTCCAGTGCTCGATGGCGTACTTGGCGATCATCCCGGCGTGGAACGCGGTGCCGCAGGCGACGATGACGACCTTGTCGACCTCGCGGAGCTCGTGGGGCGGCATCCGCACCTCGTCGAGGTGGAGCGTGCCCGCGCCGTCGATCCGCCCGAGGAGCGTGTCGGCGACGGCCTTGGGCTGTTCGGCGATCTCCTTGAGCATGAAGGAGGCGTGGCCGCCCTTCTCGGCGGCGGAGACGTCCCAGTCCACGTGGTACTCGCGGACGTCGGCGGGCCGCCCGTCGAAGCCGGTGACGGTGACGCCGTCCCGGCGCAGCTCCACCACCTGGTCCTGGCCCAGCTCGATCGCCGAGCGGGTGTGCGCGATGAACGCGGCCACGTCGGAGGCCAGGAACGACTCGCCCTCCCCCACCCCCACCACGAGCGGTGAGTTGCGCCGGGCCCCGACCACCGTGCCGGGGTCGTCCGCGTGCAGGGCGACGAGGGTGAAGGCACCCTCCAGCCGCCGGCAGACCTGCCGCATCGCCTCCGCCAGGTCCGCGCAGGATGAGAACGCCTCGGCGAGGAGGTGGGCGACGACCTCGGTGTCGGTCTCGGAGGCCAGGTCGTGGCCGCGCTCGGCGAGTTCGGCGCGCAGGGAGGCGAAGTTCTCGATGATCCCGTTGTGTACGACGGCGACGCGTCCGGCGTTGTCGAGATGCGGGTGGGCGTTGGCGTCGGTGGGGGCGCCGTGAGTGGCCCAGCGGGTGTGCCCGATCCCGGTGGTCCCGGCCGGGAGCGGGGCCTCGGCCAGCGCCTTCTCCAGATTGACGAGCTTCCCGGCCTTCTTCGCGGCGGCCAGCCCGCCGTCCGCGAGGACGGCGATGCCCGCCGAGTCGTAGCCCCGGTATTCGAGGCGCTTGAGACCCATGACGACGACGTCCTGCGCCGACTGCCCACCGACGTACCCGACAATTCCGCACATACCATTGCCTTCCTGGTCGGATCATCCCGTTTCTCCGCATCGTCCCAGAAGGCGAACGGGGCGGCAGAAATCGAGCCGCCGGCGCGGAGAAGGCACTACGCCCGTAGGCCCTTGCCATGACCGACAACCGACGTGGGTGTCTCAGCCTCCCGGCCGAGTACCGCCGGGCCGGGCCCGGCGGTGCGAGGAGCGGCGGGGGTGGAGGACAGCCGGGACCGTCAGGGCGCCGGGGGGTGGTGGCGGGGCGCCGGGAGTCAGGCTGGAGACCAGGGCTGTCACCGCGGTCTCGGCGATCGTCGCGGGGTGCAGGGTCACGGTGCTCACCGGTGGATCGGTCTCGGCGTATGCCTGGTCCTCGCTGGCGCAGACGAGGAGGAGGTCGTCGGGGACCCGCAGGCCATGGCGGGCCGCCGCGGCCAGGGCCTGGCGACCGCCGGAGTCGTAGACCGTGTAGACCGCGTCGCAGGCGTGGGCGGCGAAGGCCGCGTCGAAGCCGTGGCCCGGGGCGTCGTGCGGGTCGAAGGTGAGGAGCAGTGGCGTCCGGCCGTGCTCGTGGCACCACTGCTCGTACACGCGGGTCACCACCCGGGTGTAGTGCTCGTCGCCGTACCCGGCGTGCAGAGCGATCCGCCGGGCGCCCGAGGCCGCCAGGTGGCTGAGCACCTCGCGGGTGGTGGCGGTGTGGTCGTTGTCGACCCAGACGTCCCCTGGCCTCGGATCGACGGGCCGGCCGTCGAAGACGAGCGGGATGTCCCGGGCGCGCAGCGCGCGCAGCACCGGGTCGTCCATGGGGCTGTCGATGAGCAGCATGCCGTCCACGGTGAGGGTGTGCCAGGGCGTCCCGGCCCCGCAGGTGGCGGGGAGGATCGTCAGGGCGTAGCCGTGCGCGTGCGCGGTGGCGGTGGCGGCGGTGAGGAACCGGGCGAAGTACGGGACGTCGAAGAAGTTCCAAGCCGATCCGGCGTAGGTCGTGACGGCCACGCCCAGGGTTTTCCCGGTCCGCGGGGTCCGCTGGTAGCCGTACCCGAGCGTGGTGGCCACCTCGCAGACCCGGCGGCGCGTGGAGTCGGCGAGCCGGCCGGTTCCGTTGAGAGCGTGCGAGACGGTGGCGGTGGAAACCTCCGCGGCTCGTGCCACATCGGCGAGAGTGGGCCCTGACATGACCTCATCCTACGGATTCCGTCGTTCCGGGCGGGTTCTGGTTACGGCGTTAATCAAAGAGTGTCCGGCCACAGCGAATGCAGTCGAACCCTTGGAGTGGTCATGACTTCTTCTCTCGCCCGGCGGACCATGCTCGCCGCAGGCGCGGCCGGACTGGTAGGTGTGGCGGCCGGCCCCGCCGCGGCCGCCACGAATCGGAGCGCCGCGGCCCTGGTTGTCCACAACGCACGGGTGTTCACCGGGCTCCCCGGCTCCCGACCCGTCGAGGCCGTGGCCGTCGGGCACGACGGCCGGATCATCGCCACCGGCCGGGGCCGCGAACTGCAGCGCCTGGTCGGACGGGGCACCGAAGTCGTCGACGCGCGCGGGGCGACCGTGATGAGCGGCATCCACGACGGCCATGTGCACCCGCTCAGCGCGGGCGAGCGCTCACTGCGCCCCTCTCTGGGGGGCGCCGAGACGACCGCCGACGAACTCCTCGCGATCCTCACCGGCTTCCTCCAGGACACGCCCGGCCAGGAGCCCGACGGCTGGCTGGTGGTCTCGGACTGGAACCCGATCGGGTTGCTGCCGCAGGGCACCCTCCCCCACCACTCCCTGCTCGACACTCTTCCCACCCGCCGCCCGATCGCCCTCCTCGGGGGCGACGGCCACAACGCCTGGGTCAACGCCCGCGCCCTGGAGATCGCCGGCATCACCGCGACAACCCCCGATCCGGTGGGCGGAAAGATCGTGAAGGGGCCGGACGGGAAGCCCAGCGGGGTACTCAAGGACGACGCCCAGAACCTGGTGAACCGTCACATCCCGGAGCCGAGCGAGGCCGAACTGGTCGCCGCCTGCTCCCGGGTCCTCGCCCAGGCGGCGGCCTCCGGGGTGACCACGATGATGGACGCGGTGGTCGGGCGGAGTCAGCTGACGACGTACCAGGCCCTCGCAAAGGCGGGGAAGCTGCCGCAGCGGATCGTCCCCGCGATCAGTATCGACTCGGACCTGGCGAAGGACCCGGCGGCGGCGCTCGCCCATGCACGCGGGCTGCGGGGCGCCTTCCAGGACGTACCGGGGCTGCGGTTCGGGACGATCAAGGTGTTCCTCGACGGGGTGATCGAGTACCCGGCGCAGACCGCGGCGCTCCTGGAGCCCTATCTGGACGGCTCCGGACACCCGACGGACAACCGGGGTGAGCTGTATGTCTCCGCGCAGGATTACGGGCGGCTGACCGCGGCCTTCAACCGGGCCGGCTGGCAGATGCATGCCCATGGGCTCGGTGACCGCGCGGTGCGTACGGCGCTGGACGGGTACGCGTACGCCCGGCGCACGACCGGGGTGCGCGGTGCCCGGAACACCATCGCTCACCTCCAGGTGGTGGACCCGGCGGACCTGGGGCGGTTCGCCGCACTGGACGTGGTGGCCTGCATGCAGCTCCAGTGGGCGACACAGGACACGTGGACGATGGAGGCGCTCCTGCCGTACATCGGGCCCGAGCGACACCGGTGGATGTACCCCGCCCGCTCCCTGGAGCGGGCAGGGGCCCGGCTCTCGGGCGGTTCGGACTGGCCGGTCGACCCGCTCCAGGTGTGGAACCAGATCCGTACGGCGATCGACCGCACGGGCTCGGAGGGCGAGGGTCCGCTCCACCGGGAGCTGGAGGGGCTGAGCCGTACGTCGACGCTGCGGATGCACACGTACGGCACGGCATGGCAGCTGCGCATGGACCGGCTGACGGGAACTGTCCGGCCCGGGCTGGCGGCGGATCTGATCGTTCTCGACCGTGATGTGACGGAATGCCCGGTGGCCGACATCAGCGACACCCGTGTCGAGCTGACCCTGGTGGGCGGCCGGGTCATCCACGACTCGAAGTCGTCGGCGGGCCGGGCCTCGGTCGCGCGACTCGACCGGGCCGCCGCCGTGCCCCGTCCGGCGGCGTACGCGGCGGTGCACGGCGGACGACACCGGGCCTGCGACCACGGCGACGACCGGTCGTAGCGATCCCGCCTCCGTATGGCCGCGGCCGGCGCTGCGGGCCCACACCTGGGCCCGCAGTGCGGAGGGACAGCGGAGCCGGGTGCGGGAGCAAGGAAGTCGCGCCGGAGCCGGAATCCCGGCAAACCGTCGCACGTCGGCCTGGCCCGGCCGACGGCCCGCATGCGCTATAGTTGATCTTGTCAGCACGCCGCAACATGCGGCGCCTGACGCTGCGTTGGTGGTCCAAGGAAAGACGCCCCACTTCCCGTGGGGAAATGCAGGTGCAAGGCCTGCCCAGCGCTCGCTCACGAAGCCCTTCCCTCCACCGGGGAAGGGCTTCGTCATGTTCCCCCGACGCGACGTTCGGCGGCGGCTTTCGTTTCCGCGACCGGGCCGGTCGATCGGCGTCGCCCCGCACTGGGCGATGGCCCCACCCGGCCGGAGCGTGAAGAAGCCGGGCCGCCGCCCTGAACGGCCCGGCTTCTTCACGGCGAACCGGTGGTTCAGCGTTCGAGGAACTCCAGGAGGTCCTTGTTGAACCTCTCCTTGTCGCCCGGTACGAGGGCGATGCCGTGGGAGCCGCCCTCGTAGACCTTGAGGGTCGCATCCGGGACGAGTGCGGCGGACTTGCGGCCCGTGGCGTCGATGGGGACGACCTGGTCGTCGTCGCCATGGACGACGAGCGTCGGGATGTCGAACTTCTTCAGGTCCTCGTGGAAGTCCGTGGCCGCGAAGGCGTCGACACAGGCGACACCGCCCTCGATGGTCTGGGCCATGGCCATGTACCAGAAGGCGTCCTGGTTGCCCCGGGTGACCTTGTTGCCGTCACGGTTCGCGCCGAAGAAGCCGACGGCGGTGTCCTTCCAGAACTGCGAACGCTCGGCGAGGATGCCCTTCTTGATGCCGTCGAAGACCGGCTGCGGTACGCCCTCGGGATTGTCGGGACCCTTGAGCATCAGCGGGGTGATCGCCGAGAGCAGGACGGCCGACCTGATCCGGCCGGTGCCGTGGCGGCCGATGTAACGGGCGAGTTCGCCGCCGCCCATCGAGTGCCCGACCAGCGTGACGTCCCGCAGGTCCAGTCGGGTGATCAGGTCGTTCAGGTCGTCCGCGAAGGTGTCGAAGTCGTAGCCGTCCCAGACCGGGGTCGAGCGGCCGTGCCCGCGCCGGTCGTGCGCGATGCCGCGGAACCCATGGTCCGCGACCAACTTGAGCTGGTCCTGCCAGGCGTCCCCGTTCAGGGGCCAGCCGTGGATGAAGACGACGGGGCGGCCGCGGCCCCAGTCCTTGTAGAAGATCTCGACACCGTCGCGCGTGGTCACCGTGGGCATACGTGTTGTCCTCTCGGGTGTGCCGGCCGGCCGCACCGATGCCGCCTGTACGAGGAGGCGGACCTGCGGACACGGACCGGGGGAAGTGGAGGCATGGCCGGGGCGAGCTTCGCGCCCGAACCTCTCCTGCCCAGCGTGTCGCCGAATACGGCATCCGCAATCCGAACCCTGGGACCGACAACCGTCTCCGCCACTCCGAGCCCGGCCCGGCGCCAAGGAACGTCCTCGCTCGGGAGCGCCGCCCCCGCCCTGAGGCCGAAAGGCACGCAGGCGTCCGAATGGGCACCCCGTGGTGCCGGCCCGGAGATCATCCGGCCGACCCGGTGCCGATGTCGACGCGGCACCTTCGCCGCCGACGTGGTCGAGGCGGACGGCTCCCGGGCGGCCTCACCGCCCCCGCATTCCTCCCGTAATTCCTCCCGCACCTGGCCGACCACGAAGCCCACGAAGGTCCGTGGCCGTAAAGTAGGAACGGCACATACTTTGAATGGTTCCTACTTCAGGGATGCCCATGGCCTTCACCGGACGCAGTCGTGAATTGCGCATTCTCGGATCCTGGCTGGACAAGGTCAGAACCGCTTCGGGCGGCAGCGCGGGACAGGCGCTGGTGATCAAAGGCCGGCGCCGGATCGGCAAGACCCGGCTGGTGCAGGAGTTCTGCGCACGGTCGGGGCAGCGGTACGTGTTCTTCCAGGCCACCCGAAGCCAGCCCGCGCCGATGGCCCGGCGGGCACTGTTCGAGGCGGTCGCCGGGGGAAATGGCATGACAGAACACGGAGCCGCCCTGGGACAGGCCGCCGCCCCCGAGGACTGGGGCCGGACGCTCGCCGCAGTGGCTGCGGCGCTGCCCGCGGACGAGCCGGTCGTTCTCGTGCTGGACGAGGTCCCCTGGCTGGCCGAGGCAGACGCGGGATTCGATGCGGCACTCAAGACCGCCTGGGACATGCACCTGTCCGCGAAGCCCGTGCTCCTGCTGCTGCTCGGCTCCGATCTCGCGATGATGGACCGGTTGACGTCGTACGAGCATCCCTTCTACGGGAGGGCCGGCCAGTACACCGTGGGACCGCTCAATCCTGCGGACATCCAGGATTCCACCGCGCTCGGCGCTGCGGACGCACTGGACGCATACCTGGTCACCGGGGGTTTCCCCGAGGTCGTGACCGACTGGCGGGCGGGTGAGTCGGTGGCCGGATATCTGACGCGCCAGGTGGAAGACCCTTCGTCGGTGCTGCTGACGACGGGCGAGCGTTCCCTCGCGGCGGAGTTTCCCGCACGGCTCCAGGCCGGCCGGGTGCTGCGTGCGATCGGTTCCGGCGAGCGGACGTTCTCCGGTATCGCCGCAAGCACGGGAGGCGCCGACGGACGCCCACTGGCACACGGCACCCTGGCGCCGATACTGACCGAACTCATCGAAGCGAAGAAGATCGTGGCCGCGGACGTTCCGCTGTCCACCCGGCCCGCCCCGAAGCTCAAGCGCTACCGGATCGACGACACCTACCTGCGGTTCTGGCTGGCGCACCTGGAGAACGCCGTTGCGCAGGCGGAGAGAGGCAGAGGCGACGTATCGGCTGCACGAATTCGACGGTCGTGGCCATCCTGGCGAGGCCGCGCGGTGGAGCCGGTGATCAGGGAGGCACTGGCACGCCGAGTGCCCGACGGACTGTTCCCCGAAGCGACTGAGGTGGGCGGCTGGTGGAACCGTCAGAACAACCCGGAGATCGACCTCGTCGGTGCGGACGCGCAGCCCGTCGCGCGCCGTGTCCTCTTCGTCGGATCGGTGAAGTGGCGTGACGAGACACCTTTCGGCGTACGCGATCTGACGGAGCTCGCGTCAGCGGCACAGCAGGTACCGGGCGCGGAGGGTGCAGCGCTCATCGCGGTCAGCCGCCGACCGCCGACGGGTACGGCAGCGGAAGGGCTGGTCGCCCACTGGGGGCCCGACGACGTACTCGCGGCGTGGCGCTGAACCGCCTGCTCCCCTGCTCAGTGACACCAGTCGGCACCAGCCGACACCAGCCCCTCAACGAAGGCCACCGAGTACAGCCCCCTCCCCCTCCGTCGGTGCCGGACTCACCGAAATGTCAGCGACCTTCCCGGGCGCCCCGAACCGCGCGAGGTAGTGCCACACTTTCTTGATCGCCTGGGGGGCATGGCGGCCGGCCCGCGCTGCATCCCCGACGATGCGCGGATCGAGTACGCCGTCGACGGCAATCTGTGCGCCCAAGTCGACGTACTCCTGACCGCGGTAGCCGGGATGGCGGAGAAGTTCCTCGACCCTGAGCCGGAAACCGGGGTGACACTCCACGGGGCAGCCCAGGCGTAGGGCCGCAGCCTCGACAGCCGTACCTCGATAACAGGGGTCCAGGACCAGCGCCTCCACGTGACAGTTCGGTCGCACAGGCCCGTGGACCTGCGCCTCGATGTAGTCGTCGAGGTCGTCCTGACGATCGGCGAGGGCAGGCTCGATGAGCCCCATGCGGGCCGCGACACCGAACTCCGAGGGTTCAAGGAAACTGTCCGGGTAGCAGAACGTGGTCCGCGTCAGCGTCTCAGCTGTCAGCCGGAAGTGGGCAGAACCGAACCGCGGCGCCCCGCCGACGGGCTTGCGACGGAAGTTCAACGCCCCATAGACGGGTCGCTCATGAGCGGGCGCTTCGTCGTACGCCCCGTCGAAGATCCGGCTCTCCCAGCGCCACCGGTCGCCGCCGGGATATGCGGTCAGCCCGCCGTTGCTGGTCCCCGTGACGAACTGCGAGCGGTAGACACCATCCTCGGCCATGGCATCCAGGATCGGCTTGCCGTGCAGCAGCAGGTCTGGGTGGAAGTTGAGAGTCACCCGCAGCGTCGGGTCCACCGGAGGGCCCGACGCCAGTTCCGCAACATGACCAAGGGCCCGTTCCTGTGATGTCCGGGAGGCTGCGGAGCTCATCCGCACAGTGTTCCTCAAGCCAATCAACCGCTGCACACGGATTGTCTACCGACAGTCCGGCCGTGCGGGAGACGGAGCTTTGCACACCCGTCGAGACGACCTCATAGATGTCATCTCATTTGGCAAGTCTGCAGTAGCAGATGAGGGTGCAGGCGATGCTGGCGAAGGCGAGGAAGTGGGTCGGCCTTGCGTTCGTAACGGCGGTGGAGTCGGCGGCAGCCGGCCGCCGACGCCCGGCCAGGCTGATCGGCCGCGTTCCCGAACCGGTGAGCGAGACAATCGCACGGCATGACCTACAAGTTGAGATTCTCGCCCTCGACCGCGTACACCATAGACAACAGGGCCTCCTGGCGTGCTCGGTGTCTCAGCAACTCCGAACTGCTCCAGAGGCCCTTTCCTCATGCGCAAACGCGACCAAGTCCACCCGCCCCGGCAGCCACTTTCAATCACACCGCACTCAAGATCGATAGAACAACGGCTTCTCAAGTAACCGCAGGTACGGACAGCCCGCGTCGGGAGAGGTTTGCGCCCTTTCCAGCGCCTGCGAGGCAGGTTCTCGCGCAGGGAAGATATACAAACCACTCCCGATTCAGGGGAGTGAGAGGTTACGCGTCAGCAGGCTCGCCAGGAGCTGATCCTGTCGTTCGCGGTCCGTCCGACGTTGGGGCGTGACTCGCCCGGCCCCACCCTCGCGAGGAGAGAGCCGCCGTAGCCCGTGTCGTCGTAGAAACAGATCGTGGAACCCGTGCGATTCCACAGGGCAGTTGTCAGGTCATTCATCCGATCGCCGACATTTTTTCGGCTGGTTCCCGGCACGAAGAGGAAGCGCCCCTCGTAGTTGCTGTCGCCCCAGACGCATACGTAGTCCTTAGGGCAGTCGTTGGGGTTGGCCATCGCCTGCGTACCACCCGTAACGACCGTGGTCGCCGTTACGCACACCCCGGCGATAATTCCGGCCAGCATGGTTTTCCTCACGGGATTCCGATTCCTTTCGCCATTCTCCGCACCACCCGACCGCAAGGGATTCTTCTTGCACGGGGCAGCATGGCGACATATTACCCATCCGTCGGGTCATCAATTATCTTCCTCGACCAGAATGAGCGTGCGAAGAATATGTTGGCGATTCAATCGCTATTCACGGCCCAAATTCGTGCACAGTCTCCTTTCTTGAACACCTCACCGAACCTCGTGTCACTCGCGGAAACTGACATTCGTCATACGGAGGTGAGTGCAACCGGCTCTGCCGCGCACCGGGGCCCGGCCGGGAGTCTGTACGTATCGAGAGCGGGAGCCGCCGATACGGGAGGAACCCGTCACGAGCAGCCCGGTCGCCGCTTTCGCCGCCGCGCTCTTGTGCGCACGGGCGAGGCCCGGCTGCTCACTGAGGTTTTCTCAACGAAATGATCTTCGTGCTCTCCGTGCAGTTCGGCGCGGGCATTGGCATCGTCATCCCCGTCCGACGCCCAAAGGGAAAGTCCGAACAGACACTTCACGTCGACACGCGCATGTTCAACACCCTGGTGCGGCGCGTGCGAGCCCTCGGCGAGCGCACCGCCGCCGAACTCAAGCAGCGATGGCGCACCCTGCAGTACGTCACACTCAGCCCCGGTCGGATCGGCGATATCGCCCGCGCCGCCCTCGCCCTCAACGGGATCTGGAAATGACCCGTGAAGACGAGGTCGCAAAAATCGCGCGAGGCGCTCGGCGTGCTTCGTTGAGGATGGTCACCATGACCCACGTGATCGAATGCCCTCGCGCTGACGACGCCTCGTCTCTGGGCCCCCTGCAGTTGAGGATCTGGCTGCAGACGTATCCCTGCGCGGACGCAGGGATTGACGAGACTTGGATCCGTGAGCACCGTGGCCCCTCTGCCACCACGGAGGGAATCGCCCAGTGGCGAGAGTTCATCGAGGCGGCAGGGAGGCAGCCGGACCTGCTGTTCTGCCGTGTCGTCCGCTCCGGGACGGAGATCGTCGGCTTCCTGTGCGGCCGCCGGGACGAGATGGTCACCCTCGGGCCGATGTACCTGCTGGACGAAGCCCAGGGCCGAGGCACCGGAGGCCGATTGATGGGCGAGTTCCTCACCTGGGCGGGGAGTGCACCTATACGCCTGTGGGTCACCGACTACAACGAGCGCGCGATCCGCTTCTACCAACGCTACGGATTCAAGGCCACCGGCGAGCGAGAGCTCTGGCGAGGGAAACTGCCGAACATGCGCATGATCCGCGACGCCACATCGAGCCACAATCTCAGCTGAGCAAGCATGGGACCAGCTCACCCGGGACGAGACACGATCTCCGTTGAGAAAACCTCACTGACCTGGGGCGGGCGTTCTGGCAGTGGGGCAAGCCGGAACAAGTCACCCAGCAGTTGTTACTTGCAGCCCGTATCAGTAGCGGTGAAGTCCGCGATTGCCCGGCAATCTCGCGAATCGTTCGCGAGCTCATCTCTCGGCACCCCAGGGTCTCCAGAGTGCGGGAACTCGCAGCGGTCGTCGGACCAGGGGCGTTGCCGACAGCACGACCGCCCCGCTCCCCCAAGAGGCAGGGGATCGGGGCGGGTGGTGGTGGGCGCGGTGTCAGTTGCCGGAGGCGTACGTGACGAACTCCGCCCAGGCGTGCGGGGCGAAACCGAGCTGGGGGCCGCCTGGCAGGTTCTTGGAGTCGCGTACATGGATCGTGGTCGCGGCTGCCGCTACCTCGACGCAGGAGGGGCCATCCGCAGTGCTGTAGCTGCTCTTGAACCACGTCAGCCCGGGCAGGTCCCCGGCCATGGGCTTGGCACTCATGTCTCTCCCAGCAGTTTCTCGATGAAGGTCCGTGAGAACCGAGGCGTGAACGCCTGGGCCCGGATCAAGCCGTATCGCATCTCAAGGATCTGGACCTCCTTGGGATCGGTGATCAAGCGGCTGGTGAGCTGGACCTCGTTGTGCCCCACAGCCTTGCCGTCCTTCAGCTTAAGCACCCGGTGCGAGCCGTCCAGCCCCGCATGCTCCTCCGCATCGGTCGGCATCACCTGGATCTCGACATGCCTCAACGAGGCCAGTTCTAGCAGGTGTTCGAGCTGCCGCCGCAACACCATTTTCCCACCGGTCGGCCGCCTCAGCGTTGCCTCTTCCTGGACGAACGTCAGCAGCGGGGTCGCTTCTCGCTCGAAGACGGACTGGCGGGCCAAACGTGCAGCCACCCGTCGTTCAACCTCGCCCTCGGAGAAAGCAGGGCGTCGCCCCTTGTAAAGGACTCGGGCGTACTCCTCGGTCTGAAGCAGGCCGTCCACGACATCGCTGGCGTACGACCCGATCTCGACCGCATCCGCCTCCAACTTCGCCAGGTCACGAACCTTCTTCGGGTACCGCGCCTCCGCCACGTCCTTCTTCATCGCGGCGAGCATCCCGCGCGCGCCCAGGACTTCGTCCGCCCTGTCCAGGAACTCCGGCTTGGGGATGCGCTTCCCGGCCTCCACCTTGTAGACCTGGTTCTCGCCGTAGCCGATCGCAGTGCCCAGTTCCGCCGCACGCAGGCCGGCCGCTTCGCGCCAGAGCCGGATCTGGCGGCCGACCGCCGCGATCACCGCGCCCGAGTCGTCCTCGATGTCGAACTCCCAGTCAGGGCCGTCCGCCATGTTGTCCCCGTTGTCCCTGTTGCCCTCACTCGCCATACGGCATCCGCCTCCACCCGTGCCCCGCACCGATTCGCGTTCGACGCCGTACCGGATGGACAGGCCCGTACAACCGCTGGACAGTCACTGTCCGTACACGCGTCATTGCTGTTCAGAGTAGGCATCTCCGGCCACGCTGAGTGACGTGAACCGAGAAATCACCCAACCGCGTGCTCGCAGCGGCCACTTCGCCGTGCAGCTCTCCGCCACCCGTCGGGGCGCCCGGCTCGCCCGGCTGCTCGCGACCGAGCAACTCCGTTCGTGGGGACTGCCGCTGGAGGACGCCGGGCATGTCATCGCCGAACTGGCGTCGAATGCTGCGCTGCACGGGTACGTGGCGGGGCGGGACTTCCGCATCATGCTGACCGTCGCCGGAGACACGCTCCGTATCGAGGTCGCCGATGCTCGCGGGGACGTGCTGCCCCGCCTCCCGGAGCGGAACGACGACTCCGAGGCGGGGCGCGGGCTGTTGCTCGTCGAGGCGATCGCCATCCGCTGGGGCGTGCAGGTGGGGCCCTTCCCGCGCAAAACCGTCTGGGCGGAGGTGGCCCTCACCGGGTCGTGACACCCGCGACCCGGTCCGCCGCGTCCCGACGAACCGTGACGCGGCGCGCCCCGACGCAAAAGGCTTTCAAGGCTTTATGGAGAAGAAACTTCCCAACCCAACCCAACCCCCCGTCCCCCACCCCGGCCACACACACGCCCCGTCACTCACACGGGTGAGGATCAGCAACTCAGCTGGATTTCCGTCCGGTTGGCAGGCATATGCTCGCCCTCACAACCCGAGACATACGTCGGCCCCCGGCCGGGACTCGCAATCCCGATCGAGGGCCTGACCAACGAGGAAGAAGCAACCTTCCCGATGGATACCCAGCAGGTTAGCGCGCCCCCGCGCGCCCCGTCTCCCGTTCCGGTGGACGCCGCGCCCTCGTCGGGCGTCATGCACATCAACTCCCGCCACACCAGCCGCTTCACGGTCGTCGGCAACCACCTCGCCCAGCATCGCGAGCTCTCCCTTCTCGCGATCGGCCTCGCCACCCACATCCAGTCGCTCCCCACCGGAGCGAAAATCGGGATCAAAACCCTCACCGAGCGGTTCCCGGAAAGCGAAGCCCGCATCGCCGCCGCCCTGCGCGAACTGGAAGCCCACGGCTATCTGAAGCGCACCCGCGAACGCCTTCCCAACGGCCGCGTCATCACCCGCACCTGCTCCTACAACCAGCCGGGCTCCGCCAACGCCCACCCCGTTCCCGCGCCCAAACGACGCCCCAAGCCCACCCACCCGGCCCCAGCCCCGGTGGCCCCAGCCCCCGTACCCCCGCCACCCGCGCTCTCCCCCGCACCGAGGCCCGCACCGAGGCCCGCACCGAAACCCGCACCGCGTCCCGAACCGCCCCGCATCCCCGCCCCCGCCGCTTCCAAACCTCCACCCCCACCGCTCCCCCAGCCCCGCGACCCCCTCCCCCAACACCAGCACGCCGCCCTCGCCCTCCTCACCGACCTCCACCACCACACACCCCAGCTCACCCTCGCCGAACGCGACGTCCATCACCTCGCCCCCGCCGTCGTCGCCTGGTACGAACGCGGTGCCACGTCCACCGCCATCCGCCACGCCCTCACCGCCGATCTCCCGCACCCCCTCAAACACCCCGCCAAACTCCTCCGCCACCGCCTCACCCGCCTCCTCCCGCCCCCGCGCACCCCCCACCGCGCACCCATCCCCCTCCAGAACTGCGACCACTGCGAACGCGTCTTCCGCTCCCCCACCCCCGGCAACTGCCGCGACTGCCGGGACGGGGGCGGAGGCGAGGGCGGAGGCGGGGGCGCGCTGCCGCTCGCGGAGTAGCCACGCGCGGTTCAGGGGCGGTCGTCGGCGCACCGTGTCCCGTCCACGAATGTCCCTGTCTCGCGGTCCGTACGGACTGCTAACCTGCGTTTTCTTCGCGTGGACCCCCGCACACGCGTTCGCCCCGCCGCACTCCTTCCATCCCACCTGCACGCCCATGCGTGCTCGGCACACCGAGCCCGTACAGCAGCCGGTCGCGTCCGCTCCGAGGTCCGTCATGTCTCCCACCGCTCCCCCGATACGCGCGGAGTTCGACCCGTGCGTCAACATCCCCTCGCTCGGCGAACTCCGGAACGCCATACGCAACAACGACTGGGCCTCCACCGAGGCGTATTTCGACTTCCTCGACCACGAGGACGACCGGGCGATCGCCGCGGGTCTCCTCTACGACCTCAGCTCCTCCGAGCAGTTCCTGGAGCGGGTCGTCGCCGAGCACCCCGGTTCCGCCCTCGCCCGGACTCTGCTGGCCATCCGGTACATCGGCGTCGGCTGGGAGATCCGCAGCTCCTACCGCGCCGAACACGTCTCGCGCGATCAGTTCCGGCAGTTCCACGAGTGGTTGCGGCGCGCGGAGAAGCTGCTCATCGACGTGTGCGCCGAGCACCCCGCGTACGCGCTTGCCTGGGCGACCCGTCTGACCACCGCACGGGGGCTCGAACTCGGACAGAGCGAGGCGCGGCGGCGCTACGACCGGCTGGCCGAGCACCACCCGCACCACATCCACGGGCAGACCCTGCTGCTCCAGCAGCTGTGCCCCAAATGGGGCGGCAGCTGGGAGGAGGCGCACGGGTTCGCCCGCGCCTGTCTGGATGCTGCGCCTCCGGGCAGCCACGCGGGCCGGCTCATCGCCCAACTGCACCTGGAGCGCTGGCTGGACACCGCCGAGAACGGCCGCAGCGATCATCTGCGCCCGGCCGAGGTCCGGGACGAGATCCTGGCCGCCGCCGCCCGTTCCGTGCAGCACCCCGACTACCGGCCCGGATTCCACTGGGTCGGCGACCACAACGACTTCGCCGGGGCGCTGAGTCTGGGCGGCCACCACCGCGAAGCCGCACCGTTCTTCCGCACCCTCGGCAACAAGGCCACCGCGTCGCCCTGGGACTACTTCGGCGGCAAAGAGGCCCAGTTCCTCAAGCACCGCAAGACCGCACTGTCGAAGGGCTGAGCCGATGTCCCAGGAAATCTCCGCGCACAGACCCGCCCCGGCCTCCGCACCGGCCCCCGGCCCGACCCCGGCTCCGGGCATCCGTGAGACCGAGGTCGACGGCATCCGTACGGTGCTCGCCGCAGCCCCCGGCCCCGTCACCGCGGGCCTCTTCTTCCGTGTGGGAGTCGCCGACGAGACCCTTGCCACCACGGGCGTCACGCACCTCGTCGAACACCTCGCGCTGCACCGCCACGGCGTGTCCGACCTGCACTACAACGGCGCCACGGCCGCCACGTACACGCTGTTCCACGTCACCGGCACGCCGGAGGAGGTCACCACCTACCTCAACGGTGTCTGCGCCGCCCTGCGCGATCTGCCGATGGAGCGGCTGGAGACCGAGCGCGAGATCCTGCGCACCGAGGCGGCGGGCCGCCGCGTCGGCCCCGACCACCAGCTGCCGCTGTGGCGTTACGGCGCCCAGGGCTACGGGCTCAGCAGCTACGACGAGCTCGGCGTCTGGCATCTGACCGCCGAGGACGTACGGGACTGGGCGCGCACCCGCTTCACCCGTGACAACGCCGTGCTGTGGATCACCGCCAACACGGTGCCGGAGGGCCTCGACCTCGCCCTCCCGGCAGGCACGCCGCAGCCGCTGCCCGCCCCGACGTCGGCGCTCCCCGTCACACCCGCGTACATCACGGGCCACAGCGGCGGCGTCGTCCTGAACGGCATCGTCCGGCGTTCGACGGCGGCGACGCTCTTCACCGAGGTACTCAGCCGTGCGCTCTTCACCGACCTGCGCCAGAAGGGCGGCTACTCGTACACCGCCGAAGCCGGGTACAGCCCCCGCGACAGCGACTTCGCGACCATCACCGCCTTCGCCGACGCGCTCCCGAAGAAGCACGGCGCGGTGGTCGGCGGCTTCGTCGACGCGCTGGCCCGCCTGCGGGCCGGCACCATCGAGCAGTCCGAACTCGACTCGGCCCGCGCCAAGTTCCTCAAGCAGTTCGACGCCCCGGACGTCGACGCGTCCCGGCTCCCCTCGTACGCCCTGAACCTGCTGACCGGGCATCGCAACCTCACCCCGGACGAGCACCGGGCCGAACTCGCCGCCGTCACCCTCGACGATCTGCGCGAGGTCGCCCGCGAGCTGCACGCCACGGCACTGCTCCAGGTCCCCGGCCGGGGCGCCGACTGGGCCGGGCTCACCGAGGCCCCCCAGTGGTCCACCTGGACCGGGACGAGCGCGGGCAGCCGGCACCGGTCGCTGGAGGACGACTCCGTCCTGCTGACGGTGTCCCGTGAGGCCGTGTCCCTGACCACCACCGCCGGCACGGTCGTCGTCCGGTACGACGCGTGCGCGGCGATGCTCGTCCACCCGGACGGCGGCCGCCACCTCACGGGGCTCGACGGCTTCCAGATCCGCGTCGAGCCCACGCTCTACAAGGACCTCGCACCGAACCGCCTGGCCGTGATCGACGCCGGCGTGCCGTCCTCCGCGGTGATCCCCATGCCGCCCCGCGCCCCGGACCGCGTCCCCCGCCCCGAGCGGCACGGCGGCCGTCCGGGCGGCACACCGCCGTCCAAGGGCGCGAGGCTGGCCCGGACCGCTCTCATCTGGCTGTCCGGCACCGCGACGGTGATCTGGGGCCTGATCGCCACCGTGGCCATGCTGATGGAGCTGGACGCACCGAACCCGGACCCCGTCACGATCATCCTGATCTGGCTGCTGATCGTCCCACCACTTGCCCTGCTCATCGCCCTGCGGAAGGGCCGCGACAAGCGGGGCGGCTGACGGGCGCCGCGCCGGAGCCCTCGCGCCGTGGCTCCGCGTCCCGGTCCGCGGACGGCTCCGCGCTCCGCGGGAATCGAGGGGAACAAGGTCCAGGCTCTACGGGAAACACGGGGAACAAGGTCCGGGCCCTGCGGGAATCGAGGGGAACAAGCTCCGCGCTCTGCGGGAAACACGGGGAACAAGGTCCGGGCCCTGCGGGAAACACGGGGCTGACACGCTCACCCGCAGTGGCCCGCGAACCGGGTCCGGTGTCCGGCACAGCGGTGCGGACACCGGCCCCTGCCGGTGTCCGCACGTGACCGAGCCCACCCCCCGCTCCGTTGAAACTCCCGCAACAATGAACACGTGATCACTTCGCCGCCACGAAGCAGCACCCCCCGACGCGCCGAGCACGCGGCGACGCCGTACGTCGATCTGTCGCGGGTCGAGTGGAGCGCCCTGCGCGACAAGACGCCGCTGCCGCTGACCGCCGACGAGGTGGAACAACTGCGCGGGCTCGGGGACGTCATCGACCTCGACGAGGTGCGGGACGTCTACCTGCCGCTCTCCCGGTTGCTCAACCTCTACGTCCAGGCCACCTCGGGCCTGCGCGGCGCCCTGAACACCTTCCTCGGGGACGCGGGCAACGGGCACGGCGCGCAGCGCGGCACCCCGTTCGTCATAGGGGTCGCGGGCAGCGTCGCGGTCGGCAAGTCCACCAGTGCCCGCATCCTCCAGGCGCTGCTGGCCCGCTGGCCCGAGCACCCGCGCGTCGAACTCGTCACCACGGACGGTTTCCTGCTGCCGATGAAGGAGCTCCGGGCGCGCGGGCTGATGTCGCGCAAGGGGTTCCCCGAGTCGTACGACCGGCGGGCCCTGACCCGTTTCGTCGCCGACATCAAGGCCGGCAAGGACGAGGTGACGGCGCCCGTCTACTCGCATCTGATCTACGACATCGTGCCGGGCGAGCGGCTCACCGTACGGCGCCCCGACATCCTGATCGTCGAGGGGCTGAACGTGCTGCAGCCCGCGCTGCCCGGCAAGGACGGGCGGACGAGGGTGGGGCTCGCCGACTATTTCGACTTCAGTGTGTACGTGGACGCGCGGACCGAGGACATCGAGACCTGGTATCTCAACCGGTTCCGCAAGCTGCGCGAGACGGCGTTCCAGAACCCGTTCTCGTACTTTCGCCAGTACACCCAGGTCTCCGAGGAGGAGGCCATGGAGTACGCGGCGACGATGTGGCGGACCATCAACAAGCCCAATCTGGTGGAGAACGTCGCGCCCACCCGGGGGCGTGCCACTCTGGTGCTGCGCAAGGGGCCGGACCACAAGGTCCAGCGGCTGTCCCTGCGCAAACTCTGAGACGTCGAGCCCTTCAGGAGTGTCCGCGTGCTGCATCTGCGCCTGATCGTCCCCGCCGGTCGCACGGACGAGGTGGTGCATCTGCTGGAGAGCACCGTCGGTACGACGCATCTCGTGGTGATGCCCGGGGTCGCCCGCGATCCGGTGGGGGACGTGGTGCTGTGCGATGTGGCCCGGGAGGCGGGCGACGAGCTGATCTCGGCGCTGCGCGGGCTCGGCATCGACAAGTCCGGTTCGATCACCGTCGAGAACGTGGACCTGACGCTCTCCGCGCACGCCGACAGGGCCGAGGAGCAGGCGCCGGGCGAGGGTGCGGACGCGGTGCTGTGGGAGGAGCTGACGGAGGCGACCCACGAGGAGTCGACGTTCAGCGTCACCTATGTGGCGTTCCTCGCGGTCGCGACGATGCTCGCCGCCTGCGGTGTGATGCTCGACAACGCGATCCTCATCGTGGGCGCGATGGCGGTCGGCCCGGAGTTCGGGCCGCTGGCCGGGATCTCCACCGCCCTGGTGCAGCGAGCCCCGCGGCTGGTGTGGCGGTCGCTGGTGGCGCTGCTCGGCGGCTTCGCCGTCGCGATGATACTGACGGCCGGATTCGCCTGGCTGATGGACGTCTTCGGGCTGTTCACCCGCTCGCTGATCGAGGCCGACCGGCCCAACACGGCGTTCATCTGGAAGCCGGACGCGATGTCGTTCGTGGTGGCGTTCCTGGCCGGGGTCGCCGGGACGCTCTCGCTCACGTCGGCGAAGTCCGGGGCGCTGATCGGAGTCGCCATCTCGGTGACCACCGTGCCGGCCGCGGCCAACGCGGCGGTGGCGTTCAGCTACCGCGACTACGGCCAGATGTGGGGCTCGGCCGCCCAGTTGCTGGCGAACCTCGGCGGGATCGTGGTCGCGGGGACGCTGACGCTGCTGGCCCAGAAGGCCCTGTGGGCAGCTCGCCGCCGCCGGACAGGCTAAGGGCTGTCCCGCAATCCCTGGCGAGACAGCCCTTACGTGACGAACCCGTCCGGCAAGTAGCGCGAACAGGCCCTCAATACCGATGACCTGCCTGTCCGTTCGAGACTGCACGGGCGTCCATGAAGTAGCGAAGCCCAGCAGTGAACGGCAGGGCAGACCCTGGCGGGGAGCTGTGCCGCCTCGTTGTCAGTGGCCTGTCCTAGTGTTCGTGCGGCTGACCGGAATTCCCCGGTCCGCGTGTCCACTTGGAAGGCGCGAGGCATGCGTTTCAGAAGTTCTGCCGTGCTCACCGCACTGGCTGTAGTCGCGGGTTCTGTCTCCTTGTTCGGCGTTGCGGCAGCACCTGCGGTAGCGGACAGCAGTACGCGGTTGCCCGTGAGTTCGTTCGGGGACATCGTTGTCGACGGTGTCCATGACCAGGTGTTCATCAGTGACCCGGAGGGCGGCAGCATTGTCGTCACGGATTACGACGGAACGGTCGTCAAGCACATCACGGCCGAGGACGGAGCCACAGGGCTCGCTCTCTCCGCCGATTCCAGCGAGCTCTACGTCGCCCTGTCGTCGGCCGGTGCGATAGCGACGGTCAGCACCAGCACGCTGGCCGAGACCGGCAGGTACCCGACCGGTGCGGGCACCTCGCCCAGGAATCTGGCTCTGGCCGGCGGGAAGCTCTGGTTCGGCTACGCGGTGGGCAGCAGCGGAGGCATCGGCTCGCTCGATGTCTCCGCCGCGGCTCCTGTCGCCACGCTCGACCCGGCCGGCACCTCCTGGCACTACGCACCGTCACTGGCCCCGTCCCCGGCCGATCCGAACATCCTGGTAGCGGGTCAGGAAGGCGTCAGCCCCGCCACGCTCGCGGTCTACGAGGCCACACCCACTGGCCTGCGGGAACGGGCCAAGCGCCTGTTCACCCAGAACCCCGGGATCTCTTTCCTGAACGACTTCGCCGTGACAGCAGACGGCCAGAACATCGTTACTGCGGCCAACAACCCGTCCGATCACCATGTCGTCCGCATCTCCGACCTGTCGGCCAACGGCGCCTACTCCAGTTGGGCCTTTCCCAACGCCGTGGCCGTCTCCGCCGACGGCACGGTCGCCACAGGATCCTCCGACTCCACGCTGCGTACCTTCCGCGCGGGTTCGTTCGCGCCGTTGCATGAGTACTACAGGAGCGAGCCCCAGGCCGACGGCCTTGCGTGGGCGCCGGACGACAACCGCCTCTTCGCTGTCGGCGGCGACATCATCCCCTCCCTGCACGTCTTCCCCGACGGCGGCAAGACGGACAGCACCCTCACCCTCCAGGCACCGTCAACTGCGGTCAGGGGCAAGGAGCTGACCGTGACCGGCAGCCTGTGGGCCGACGAGTCGTACACCGCCGGTGCGACGGTCGAGGTGACCCGCACGGACTCGGGATCCCCTTCGGGTACCGCCCTCGGCCGGTTCACTGTCGCTGCGGACGGTACCTTCCGGTTCACGGACCGCCCGCGCACGACCGGGCAGGTCGACTACACCGTCCGGTACGCGGGCGACACCCAGCACACCGCCGCGGTCGGTGAGGCCACCGTCACCGTCGTCAAGTAGCGACATCGTCGGGTAGGCGGTTCGTGCGTCGAAGCCGGGCGCGAACCGCGACAGCCGGATCACGGCAACGTGATCCGGCTGTCGCACTCCAGGGCGTGCTTCGAAAGTCCCGTCCGGCCGGGGGCGTCCAGCACGCACGCACCGGACGCCCTAGACCTCGCGGTGGCGGGCGGACAACGCCACCTTCGCCACGCGCCCTAGCCGAGTGCCGACTTCACCACGTCGGCCAGCCGCTCCGCGACCGTCCGTGCCTGCTCGATGTCGGCCGCCTCGACCATGACCCGTACCAGCGGCTCCGTGCCCGACTGGCGCAGCAGTACGCGCCCGGTGGTGCCCAGCTCGCGCTCGGCCTCCGCGACCGCCGCGGCCAGCTCCGGGGAGGTGTCGACCCGGGACTTGTCGACGTCGCGGACGTTGATCAGCAGCTGCGGCAGCCGCTGCATGACCCCGGCCAGCTCGGCGAGCGTGCGGCCGGTGGCGGCGATCCGGGCCGCCAGCAGCAGGCCGGTCAGCGTGCCGTCACCGGTCGTGGCGTGGTCCAGGACGATGACATGGCCGGACTGCTCGCCGCCCAGGGCGTAGCCCTCGGCCTTCATCGACTCCAGGACGTAGCGGTCACCGACGGCGGTCTGGACGAGCCGGATGCCTTCCCGCTCCATCGCGAGCTTGAAGCCGAGGTTGGACATGACCGTGCCGACCACGGTGTCCTTGCGCAGCTGTCCGGACTCGCGCATGGCGAGGGCGAGCACGGCCAGGATCTGGTCGCCGTCGACCTCCTCGCCCGTGGCGTCCACGGCGAGGCAGCGGTCGGCGTCGCCGTCGTGCGCGACGCCGAAGTCGGCGCCGTGCTCGACGACGGCGGCCTTCAGCAGCTCCAGGTGGGTGGAGCCACAGCCGTCGTTGATGTTCAGACCGTCCGGATCGGCACCGATGGTGATCACCTCGGCGCCGGCCCGCGCGAAGGCCTCGGGAGAGACCCGGGCGGCTGCGCCGTGCGCCTCGTCGAGGACGACCTTCAGCCCGTCGAGCCGGTTCGGGAGGACGGAGATCAGGTGGGCGACGTACCGGTCGAAGCCCTCGGCGTAGTCCGTGACCCGGCCCACTCCCGCGCCTGTCGGACGCGCCCAGGGCTCACCGGTGCGGTGCTGCTCGTAGACCGTCTCGATCCGGTCCTCCAGCTCGTCGGCGAGCTTGTGACCGCCACGGGCGAAGAACTTGACACCGTTGTCCGGCATGGCGTTGTGGCTGGCGGAGAGCATCACCCCGAGGTCGGCGCCCAGCGCACCGGTGAGGTGCGCCACCGCGGGGGTGGGCAGCACACCGACCCGCAGGACGTCCACGCCCGCACTGGCGAGACCTGCCACGACCGCGGCCTCCAGGAACTCTCCGGACGCACGTGGGTCACGTCCCACCACGGCGGTCGGCCGATGCCCCTCGAAGGTGCCCGCCTCGGCAAGCACATGCGCCGCAGCGACCGACAGACCGAGCGCGAGCTCGGCCGTCAGATCCGCGTTGGCGACACCGCGCACACCGTCCGTGCCGAAGAGTCGTCCCACTGGTGTCCTCCGAAGATGCTCCGAAACCGCAAACCGAACCAAGCCAAGCCAAGGCGAACCAAAGCAAAGCAAAGCGAAAGAAAAACAAAGCAGCACCGCAACGCTACGCACATAAGCGTATGAACCTCTTATGCCGTTATACGCCTGGGGGTGCCAATAGACGAACGCCCCGGCGAGCACGAGGTGTGCCGCCGGGGCGAACGTGTAAAGCAGACGAGCAAGCCGTTTAGCGCTTGCTGTACTGCGGAGCCTTGCGGGCCTTCTTGAGACCGGCCTTCTTGCGCTCGACCGCACGGTCGTCGCGGGAGAGGAAGCCGGCCTTCTTCAGCGGGGCGCGGTTGTTGTCCACGTCCGCCTCGTTCAGCGCGCGGGCGACGCCGAGGCGCAGGGCACCGGCCTGACCCGAGACGCCGCCACCCGAGATACGGGCGATGACGTCGTAGCGGTTGTCGAGCTCAAGCACCTTGAAGGGCTCGTTGACTTCCTGCTGGTGCACCTTGTTGGGGAAGTAGTCCTCAAGGGTGCGACCGTTGATCTTCCACTTGCCGGAGCCCGGAACGATCCGGACGCGGGCGATGGCGTTCTTCCGACGGCCAAGGCCGGCGGCGGGCTGCGGGTCGCCGAAGCGGGACGCCAGCGACT
This sequence comes from Streptomyces sp. NPDC015032, assembly GCF_043080425.1. Classification (NCBI taxonomy): domain Bacteria; kingdom Bacillati; phylum Actinomycetota; class Actinomycetes; order Kitasatosporales; family Streptomycetaceae; genus Streptomyces; species Streptomyces sp. NPDC015032. The sequence goes on from NZ_JBIBVN010000004.1 coordinate 116,426, forward strand.
CGCTGGTGTACTCGCCCTCGACGGGAACCTCGGACTCGAAGGTGGTCACCTCGGCGAAAACCTCTTCGCCCTCGACGCCCTCGACGGGGTTCTCAACAGTGGTCTCGGCCACGATTCTCCTCAGATCTTTCTTTTGGTCTTAGGGGGAGGCCGGAACTACTGCGCGACCTGGGTGATCTCGAACGGGACCGGCTGCTGCGCAGCGTGCGGGTGCTGGTCGCCCGCGTAGACCTTGAGCTTCGAGAGCATCTGACGGCCCAGGCTGTTCTTGGGGATCATGCCCTTGATGGCCTTCTCGACAGCCTTCTCGGGGCTCTTGGCGAGCAGCTCGTCGTAACGGACGGAGCGGAGACCACCCGGGAACCCGGAGTGGCGGTACGCCATCTTCTGGGTCTTCTTGTTGCCGGAGAGGTGAACCTTCTCGGCGTTGATGATGATGACGAAGTCGCCCATGTCCATGTGGGGGGCGTAGATCGCCTTGTGCTTGCCGCGGAGGAGGTTCGCAGCCGTGGTGGCCAGACGGCCCAGGACGATGTCCTGCGCGTCAATGATGTGCCACTGGCGCGTCACATCGCCGGGCTTGGGGCTGTACGTACGCACGGTCGTAGCCTTCGCTTCTTCAGTGAGTGGGTCCTGACAAGGCCACCCGGACGATCACACCAGCCTTGGCGGCGCTACGGGGACGCAACCCGAGTGCCTGCCGCTGGTCATCGGCCCGGTGGACCGGCGTAAGGGCCCCTCGCGTGAGAACGACCAAGCCAATACGCATAACGAACCAGCAGAATACCGCCGCTCCCCCGTGCGGGTCAAAACAGCCCTCGGACCCCGCCCCCGCCAGGCATCGGCCACCCCGAAGCCTGGCGTGCGGGCGCCCGGAATCAGGTCTGGGCGGCCACGAACAGGTCCTCGGCGACCTCTGCGGTCAACGACCGGTCGAGCCAATCGCTCAGCACATCCAGATCGGCGCAGGAAACGATCCGCTCCCGCACCTGCTCGGACACCGCGACCCCCCGCTTGGAAAGAATGCGCAGGATGTCCTCGGCACGCCCCTCGGCACGCCCCTCGGAACGCAACCGCTCAGACGTCTCCGAGCGGAAGAAAGAGAGGTCGACAGACATCAGATCCCTCCAGATCTGTGCGGCCGGAGCGGAGCCCAGGCCGAGTTCGGTGAGCTCGGCGAAGATCATCGCCGTGTCGTCGTCAACGGTCTGCAGTGCGGGAAGATCCTGTACATCGCCTCGTGTGATGAGCTGACCATGCAGCCACGCCAGGGACACGGCACCGGACACGTCCGCCCTTCGCGGAGCGCTCACCCGGACGGGTGAGCACCGCCCTCGCGCCGCCCCAGCACCGCCCCGGCACTCCCACCACACCCTCGGCGGGGCGTCACCGCGCCCGCTCCACCCTCCGCTCGTCCCACACCGGCTCCGTCGTCTCCCGTACGACACCGTCCGAGCCGAACACCAGGTACCGGTCGAAGGACTTCGCGAACCACCGGTCGTGCGTGACGGCCAGCACCGTCCCGTCGTACACCTCAAGACCGTCCTGCAGGGCCTCCGCCGACTCCAGGTCCAGGTTGTCCGTCGGCTCGTCCAGCAGCAGCGCCGTCGTGCCCGCCAGCTCCAGGAGCAGGATCTGGAACCGCGCCTGCTGCCCGCCCGACAGCTTCTCGAACGGCTGGTCGCCCTGCCGCTCCAGTTCGTACCGCCGCAGTACGGACATCGCCCCGCCCCGGTCCTTGGCGTGCTCGGTCCACAGGATCTCGACGAGCGTATGGCCCAGCAGCTCCGGATGGGCGTGCGTCTGCGCGAAGTGCCCCGGTACCACGCGCGCCCCGAGCTTCCACTCCCCCGTGTGCGCCACCGGCTCGCCCGCGAGCAGCCGCAGGAAGTGCGACTTCCCCGACCCGTTCGAGCCGAGGACGGCGACCCGCTCCCCGTAGAAGATCTCCAGGTCGAACGGTTTCATCAGCCCGGTCAGCTCCAGCCCCGTGCAGGTCACCGCCCGTACGCCGGTCCGCCCGCCGCGCAGCCGCATCTTGATGTCCTGCTCGCGCGGCGGCTCCGGCGGCGGTCCCGCGTCCTCGAACTTCTTGAAGCGGGTCTGCATCGCCCGGTAGCGGGACGCCATGTCGGGGCTGTTCGCCGCCTGCTGCCGCAGCCGGTGGACCAGCGCCTTCAGCCGGGCGTGCTCCTCCTCCCAGCGCCGCAGCAGTTCCTCGAACCGGGCGAACCGCTCCTTGCGGGCCTGGTGGTACGTATCGAAACCGGAGCCGTGCACCCACACGTCGCTGCCCGCCGGACTCGGCTCCACGCTGACGATCTTCTCGGCGGCCCTGGACAGCAGCTCCCGGTCGTGGGAGACGAAGAGGACCGTCTTGCGGGTCTCCTTCAGCTTCTCCTCCAGCCACCGCTTCCCGGGGACGTCGAGGTAGTTGTCCGGCTCGTCGAGCAGCAGCACCTCGTCCGGACCGCGCAGCAGCGCCTCCAGCACCAGCCGCTTCTGCTCACCGCCGGACAGCGTGCGCACCTCGCGCCACTGCGCCTTCTCGTACGGGACACCGAGCGCTGCCGTCGTGCACATGTCCCACACCGTCTCGGCCTCGTACCCGCGGGCCTCCGCCCAGTCGCTCAGGGCCTGCGCGTACTTCATCTGTGCGGCCTCGTCGTCGACGGCGAGAATCAGCTCCTCGGCCCTGTCGACCGCCAGGGCGGCCTCCCGGATCCGGGGCTGGGCGACGGAGACCAGCAGGTCCCGGACCGTGCGCTCGTCCCGCACGGAGCCCACGAACTGCTGCATCACCCCGAGCCCGCCGCTCACCGACACCGAGCCGCCGTGCGGCTGGAGCTCCCCCGCGAGCAGCCTCAGCAAGGTGGTCTTCCCGGCCCCGTTCGCCCCCACGAGGGCGACCACGGCACCGTCCGCGACCCGGAACGAAGCATCGCCGAGCAGCACCCGCCCGTCCGGTAGGTAGTACTCCAGGTGGCCCGCTTCAAGATGTCCCATGCACAGCATTGTCACGGGCCGCGAAGCCCTGGCCCAACCGGTTTACCTGCGCGGGCCCGGCCGGTGGAGGTTCCGTCTAGGATTCGCCGCATGAGCTTTGGGCAAGGGGGGCCCTCGTGGGGGCCCGGGGACGGACAGACCCCGGACTGGGCGGCGCTGGCCGACGAGTCCGCCGCGCGCAGCCGCCGCAAGAAGTGGCTGCTGATCGGCGGAGGCGTACTCGCCACCGCGGCGGTCGGCGCGATCGTGGCGACGGCGGTCATCTCGACCAGCGACAAGAACTCCGGCCACAGGAACGCGAGCGAACTCCCGGCACCGACCGACCTGCCGGACGACACCGCCGAGCCCGAGCCGTCCTTCTCCTCGGTGGCACCGCCGCCTCCGCCGGACCCGAAGGACTACATATCCGACGCCAGGAAGGACCGGGCGCCGATCACCGCCGACGCGTTCTTCCCCGGCAGGAAGCTGACGATGGGCGACCGCGTCTACGCCAAGGGCGCGACCCAGCAGACGAAGAACTGCGCCGCGCCCACCAAGGGCGCGCTCGGCCCGGTCCTCGTCGACAACGGCTGCGACCAGGTCATCCGGGCCACGTACAGCAAGGACGGCATCGCCGTCACCGTCGGCCTCGCGGTCTTCCCCACCCAGGCGCAGGCCAAGAGGGCGGCCCAGCAGTCCAGCGGCAGCATCGCCACCCTGAGCGGCTCGGGCGTGCCGGCCTTCTGCCCCGCCGGATCGGTGTGCCGCCGTACCGCCAACTCCTACGGGCGTTACGCCTACTTCGCCATCACCGGGTACACCAGCGGCAAGAGCGTCACCAGGACCGACAAGAACGCCTACGCCACCGGTGACGACCTGACGGACTTCACGTTCCGTCAGATCCGCCACCGCGGCGAGCTCCAGGCCTCCGCCGCGGCCACCGAACCCGCCGGCTGACCCGCCCGGGGCATCTCGTGCGCCTTCCGTTCCTCCTCGCCCTTCCGCGCGTGCTGCGCCACAGCGCGGCCATCGGCGCCGACCTCCCGCCGGACGAGGCCGTCGTCCTCGACGCCCCGGACGCCGCGCTCCGCACCGCCCTGGCCTCGGCCGCCGGGGGCGACCACGGCCCCGCCCGCGAGCTGCTCGCCGCAACGCGTGAGCACACCCAGTGGGAGCTGCGGGACGGCTACGTGTCCCGCCTCGCCGAGGCCGCCCTGCACAACCCCGGCTGGCTGGACGCGTGGCTGGCCGGGTCCCCCGAGGACCCGGACGCGGCTCTGGTCCGGGCGGAGCTCTGTGTCGGCCGGGCCTGGGAGATACGCACGGCGGAGCGCGCCGGACATGTCTCGCGCGACCAGTTCCAGGCGTTCTTCGCGCTGCTGGAGGACGCGGCGCCGGTGATCGGCAGGGCGGCCGAACTCAACCCCGCCGACCCCGTGCCGTGGCGCATAGCCCTGGTCCACGCGGTCGGCAGCCAGGCCCCGCGCGAGGTCTTCGACGGCTACTGGGCCCGTGCCCTGGCGTGCGACCCGCACCACTACGGATGCCACGCCGCGGCCCTCCAGTACCTGTGCGCGAAATGGCACGGCTCGCACGAGGAGATGTTCGACTTCGCCGAGAGCGCGGCCGGCACGGCCCCGCCCGGTTCGAAACTGCACGCACTGCCGCTGCTCGCGGCGCTGGAGTACGCCGTCCTGTCCCCCTCCCCGAGCGCACCGGCCGGCCCCGACCCGTACGCGCCGCGCGTCGAGGCGGCGGTCACCCGCGCCCTGGACCTGTCGGCCGCATACGGACCGGGCAGCCACGAGGCGGCCGGCTTCCGCAACCACCTGGCCCTGATGCTGCTGCGTACGGAGCGCTGGGACGAGGGGCTGGAAGCCTTCCGCAGCATCGGCGTCCATGCCACGAAGTACCCGTGGGCGCACTTCGGCGACGACCCGCGCCAGGAGTTCCTGGACACCCGCTCGGGCGTCCGTATCCACGTGGCCACCCTGACCCCGTTCTTCGGCCGCCCCCCGCAGCCCCGCACACCCCCCGCCCCCGCCTGGACGCCGGGTGCTCCCTGCGCGGTCGCGATCGCGGCGGCCCGCCCGGCGGACGTGGCACAGGCCGCCCTGATGTGCGGCGTCTCGCTCCGCACCGCCCCGGCGACGGCCACGCACACCTATGTCGAGGCCGTCCCGGAGGCCCGGCCCGCCAAGCGCTCGGTCCTGTCCACGGAGGACCCGCTGACCGCGGCGGCGGACAACTTCACCACGGGCGAGAAATGGCCCACGCTGGTCCTGCGCCACACGCCCGGACGCTGCGGGTTCACCCTGTTCCTCAAGGGCAGACCGCTGGCCGCCCATGAGTGGAACGCCGCCTCCCCGGCCCCCGACCACACCACGGTCACCGCCACGGCCGAAGCCCTGTCCCGCGCCTTCGCCCGCACGGACCCCCGCCCGCTGATCCACATCCTCCGGTCCACCGGCAACCCGCCCCGCCACCAGGCGGACCTCCTGGCGGCTCTGTCCCTGCCCCCGCTGCCCCCGGGCTTCGGCGACCGCCCCGAGGTCCTCGACACCCTCCCCGACTCCCGGCTTCTCACCCGCCGCGGTCTGCTCGCCGGTATGCGCTCCGCCATGACCACCCAGGATGGCGAACACCCACCGTCCCCGGACAGCCACGAGCCCCGCACACCCCGCTGGTGGCTGTTCCGCATCCTGGCCCTGCTGCTGTTCACGGGGTCCGCGGTCCGCGGCTGGTCGGGCCCCGACACCAGCCGGGCCGGCGCGACGGTGGTCACGGTCTCGGCCCTGTACGTGGCGGCCCGGCTGGCGGGCGCCTGGCGGCAGCGGCGCCGGGCCGGCGGCGGGACGGCACCGGCCCCGGAGTGAGCGAAGCCCCTCTCGCGCGGGGCTCAGCGCGGGAAGACGCCGGGCGCCTCCGCCTCCGCCTCCGACCGAAGCGCTTCGCGCGCGGGAGCTCAGCCACTTCCGAAAATCCGTAGGCGATCGCCCGGGCGAAGCCTCCCGCGCGGGGGGCTCAGCAGCAGCCGTCCCCGGCGAGCGTACGCACGTTGCGCGCCTCCTTCGAACGGGCGGCCAGCAACTCATCGGCCGGGTAGGCCACTTCCTCCAGCGTCAGCCCATGGGGACGCACCACGTGCACCCCGGGATCCCGCACCCGGGCCGCCAGCACCCGCGCGGGCCACTCGGCCGGCCGGCGCCCGTCCCCGACGAACAGCGCCGCCCCGATCAGCGCCCGCACCATGTTGTGGCAGAACGCGTCGGCCTGCACGGTCGCCGTCATGATCCCGGACGCCTCGTCCCGTACCCAGCTGAGCTTCTGCAGCGTACGGATGGTCGTCGCGCCCTCGCGCTTCTTGCAGTACGCGGCGAAGTCGTGCTCCCCGACCATCCGGGCCGCCGCCTCGTTCATCGCCTCGATGTCCAACGGCCGGTCGTGCCACAGCACATGACCGCGCAACAGCGGATCCACCCCGCCGGGGCGATCGGCGACGCGATACGCGTAGCGACGCCACAGCGCCGAGAACCGGGCATTGAACCCGGCCGGCGCCTCGGCGATCCGCCAGATCCGCACATCGGGCGCCATCCGCCCCGCCATCCGCCGCAGCAGCTTCTCCGCGTGTTCGGCCCACACCTCGGCCGGCAGATCGACATGGGCGACCTGGCCCCGGGCGTGCACCCCGGCGTCCGTGCGCCCGGCGACGGTCAGGTCATACGTCCGTGCGGACCGCGTCACGGTCCGCAGCGCGTCCTCGATCTCCCCCTGGACAGTCCGCCTGGCGGTCTGCTTGGCCCAGCCGGAGAAGTCCTTGCCGTCGTACGCCAGGTCCAGCCGCACCCGCACGGAGCCGGGCTCCACTTCGTCACTCACCGAAGGATCCTTTTCTGCCAGTACATACGGAACGGGCCCGCACCGCCCCGAAGGGTGATGCGGGCCCGTCCAGTGGTCTCAGAACGCTCAGGCGTCCTTGGACTCGGCGTCGGCGTCGGCCGGCTTGGCGTCCTCGATGACCTCGGCCGGGGCCGCGTCCTTCTTGAGGGCGTCTTCCTTGACCGCACGCTTTGTGGCGGCCTCGGCCTCACCGGTGGCCTGCTGGGCCACGGTCAGCGCCTCGACCAGCTCGATGACGGCCATCGGGGCGTTGTCGCCACGACGGTTGCCGATCTTGGTGATGCGGGTGTAACCACCGGGGCGGTTCTCGTACCGCGGGGCGATCTCGGTGAAGAGCGTGTGCACGACGCTCTTGTCCGTGATCGACTCCAGCACCAGGCGACGGTTGTGGATGTCGCCCTTCTTCGCCTTGGTGATGAAACGCTCGGCGACCGGACGCAGGCGACGGGCCTTGGCCTCGGTCGTGGTGATGCGGCCGTGCTCGAACAGCGACTTCGCGAGGTTGTTGAGAAGAAGCTTCTCGTGCGAGGCGCTGCCGCCCAGACGGGCACCCTTGGCGGGCTTCGGCATGGTGTTTCTCCTTGTGTGCTGCACCGGCCGTATCAGGTACCGGTGTCAGTTCCCGCGCGGCGGACGCCACACGGAAGTCTTCGTGCGCCGCACGCACCCGAAAATCGAGCCCCAGCCCGAAAATCAAGCCCGTCCGGCAATTGAGGACAAAGCCTCACGCCCGAGCCAAACTCAAGCCCGTCCGGCGATTGAGGACAAAGCCTCACCCCGGTCCGGGGCACCCGACACAACCCGGGCACCCCGGCCAAAGGCGCATCAGTACTGCTCGGTCTCCACGAAACCGGCGTCCGCGTCGTCATCGGCGCCGAACGCGTCGGCCGCGGCCGTCGGGTCGAATCCGGGCGGGCTGTCCTTGAGCGCGAGGCCCATGCCGGCCAGCTTCGCCTTGACCTCGTCGATCGACTTCGCACCGAAGTTGCGGATGTCGAGCAGGTCGGCCTCGGAACGCGCCACGAGCTCACCCACGGAGTGGATGCCCTCGCGCTTGAGGCAGTTGTACGAGCGGACCGTGAGCTCCAGCTCCTCGATCGGCAGCGCCAGATCGGCGGCGAGCGCGGCGTCCGTCGGCGACGGACCCATGTCGATGCCCTCGGCGTCGATGTTGAGCTCGCGCGCCAGGCCGAACAGCTCGACCAGGGTCTTACCGGCCGAAGCCATGGCGTCACGCGGACGCATGGCCTGCTTGGTCTCGACGTCGACGATCAGCTTGTCGAAGTCGGTGCGCTGCTCGACACGGGTCGCCTCGACCTTGTACGTGACCTTGAGCACCGGCGAGTAGATGGAGTCGACCGGGATACGGCCGATCTCCTGGCCCACCTGCTTGTTCTGGACCGCGGAGACGTAGCCGCGACCGCGCTCGACGGTCAGCTCCATCTCCAGCTTGCCCTTGCCGTTCAGCGTGGCCAGGACCAGGTCCGGGTTGTGGACCTCGACACCGGCCGGCGGGGCGATGTCGGCAGCGGTCACCAGGCCGGGGCCCTGCTTGCGCAGGTACATCACGACCGGCTCGTCGTGCTCCGAGGAGACGACCAGCTGCTTGATGTTGAGGATGAGGTCGGTGACGTCCTCCTTGACGCCCGGCACGGTGGTGAACTCGTGCAGGACACCGTCGATCCGGATGCTGGTGACAGCGGCGCCCGGGATCGAGGAGAGGAGCGTACGGCGGAGAGAGTTGCCGAGGGTGTAGCCGAAGCCCGGCTCCAGCGGCTCGATGACGAACCGGGAACGGAACTCGTCAACGACCTCTTCGGTCAGCGACGGACGCTGAGCGATAAGCATGTTGGTTCCTTCAGTCGTGGGCGCCCACTATTTGACGCCCCCAGATACTGACAAGGGTACGGGCGGCACGACCCGAAAGAGCCGTACCGCCCGGACCCACGAGCTTCTACTTGGAGTAGAGCTCGACGATCAGCTGCTCCTGCACCTGGGTGTCGATCACCTGGCGCTCGGGCAGCGAGTGCACGAGGATCCGCATCGTCGACGGCACGGCTTCGAGCCACGCCGGTACGGTGCGCTCGCCGGCCTCGGCCTGGGCCACCTGGAAGGGGGTCAGGGCCTTGGACTTCTGACGAACCTCGATCACGTCGTTCACGGCGACGCGGGCCGACGGAATGTCGGTCTTCGTGCCGTTCATCGCGATGTGTCCGTGACGCACCAGCTGACGGGCATGGTCGCGGGACTTGGCGAAGCCTGCCCGGTAGACCACGTTGTCGAGGCGGGTCTCAAGGATGCGCAGAAGGTTCTCACCGGTCTTGCCGGTCTTCTGGTTCGCTTCCTTGTAGTAGTTCACGAACTGTCGCTCAAGAACACCGTAGATCCGCGAGCACTTCTGCTTCTCACGAAGCTGAAGAAGGTACTCGCTGTCCTTGGTGCGCCCGCGTCCGTGCTCACCCGGGGGGTAAGGACGGATCTCGATCGGGCACTTCGCGCTCTCGCACTTGCTGCCCTTGAGGAACAGCTTCTGCTTCTCCCGACGGCAACGCTTGCAGTCGGCCCCGGTGTATCGCGCCATTTTCCAGTTGTCTCCGTTGCTTCAGACGGAATCAGACGCGGCGACGCTTGGGCGGCCGGCATCCGTTGTGCGGAGTGGGGGTGACGTCCTGGATCGAGCCGACCTCCAGGCCGGTGGCCTGGAGCGAACGGATCGCGGTCTCGCGGCCGGAGCCCGGACCCTTGACGAAGACGTCAACCTTGCGCATGCCGTGCTCCTGCGCGCGGCGGGCGGCCGACTCGGCGGCCATCTGCGCGGCAAAGGGGGTGGACTTGCGCGAGCCCTTGAAGCCGACGTGGCCGGCGGAGGCCCAGGAGATCACGTTGCCCGAGGGGTCCGTGATCGAGACGATCGTGTTGTTGAACGTGCTCTTGATGTGCGCGTGGCCGTGAGCGACGTTCTTCTTTTCCTTGCGACGCACCTTCTTGGCTGCGCCCTGACGTCCCTTGGGGGGCATGTCTTGACTCCAGATGGAGAGGGGAGGTGATCGGTCCTACAGCGAAGACCGCTGGTTGCTGCGGACGGGCGGAGACCCGGACGACCGCAGTGCGTCCGCTGAGGACTACTTCTTGCCCGGCTTCTTCTTACCGGCGATCGCGCGACGCGGGCCCTTGCGGGTACGAGCGTTCGTGCTGGTGCGCTGGCCGTGGACCGGCAGACCGCGGCGGTGACGCAGACCCTGGTAGCAGCCGATCTCGACCTTGCGGCGGATGTCGGCCTGGATCTCGCGACGGAGGTCACCCTCGGTGCGGAGGTTGGCGTCCACGTACTCGCGGATCTTGACCAGGTCCTCTTCGGCCAGGTCGCGAACGCGGGTGTTGGGGTTCACGCCAGTGGTGGCGAGAATCTCCTTGGACCGGGTGCGCCCGATACCGAAGACGTAGGTGAGGGCGACCTCCACGCGCTTTTCGCGCGGGATGTCAACACCTGAAACGCGTGCCATTCAATGGCTCCAGTTGTTCATTCGGGGGTCTTCCGCAGTGCCGCTCCCGATCGCCGACCTCCCATGACGAGAGGTGGTACGCCCGGGTCCCCGGCCCCCGCCGGAGGTGTCGTCAGCCGAAGCTTGGACGGGCTCTGCGTATGTACGTATTACGTGCGTCGCGCGAAGTACTGCGAGATGCAGGGGGTCGTGCGTCAGCCCTGGCGCTGCTTGTGGCGCAGGTTGTCGCAGATGACCATGACCCGACCGTGGCGGCGGATCACCTTGCACTTGTCGCAGATCTTCTTGACGCTCGGCTTGACCTTCATGGGATGTCAGGTTCTCCGGGTCAGTGCCGTCACCACGCCGAAACGGGGTGGAGGCAAGATCTACTTGTAGCGGTAGACGATCCGGCCACGCGTCAGGTCGTACGGGGAGAGCTCCACGACGACCCGGTCATCCGGAAGGATTCGGATGTAGTGCATCCGCATCTTGCCGCTGATGTGCGCGAGGACCTTGTGACCGTTCTGGAGCTCCACCTTGAACATGGCGTTCGGGAGGGACTCGATCACGGTGCCCTCAATTTCGATGGCACCTTGCTTCTTGGCCACGCTTCGCCTTTCGAATCGGCTACCTTGATCGGCTTTCGACGCCCCGGGTGACATGCGGACACACGGATGCACGAGAGCCGACGAGTCAGTCTACGTCAGCGGACCTCAAAAGACGAATCCGTCAAGTTTGCCCACCCGGAGAGATTTTTAGACCTCCACAAGGGGGTCAAATCGACCGATGTGGTCTCCCCCGGCCCTTGAGACCCCGGGGAAGGGCCCGGTGGCGAGGCGGCCATCAGCCGATGGGGACTCCCCTGGTCCTCAAGACCTTGGGGAAGGGTCCGGCGCCGCCTCGATGCCGACACCCTCTTCCACGCGGCTCTCGCGGGCTCGGCGCCGGGGCGCCTCACAGGCTTCGAACCGCTGCGGCGGACTCCGCCCGCCGAACCTGCGATCAGCCCAGAGGGTCCGGCGCCGCCTCGATGCCGTACTGGGCCAGCTTCGCCTTGCCGCAGTCGGGGGCGGTCAGGACCAGGGGGCCCTGCTCCGTAAGGGCGATCGAGTGCTCCCAGTGGGAGGACCAGGTGCCGTCCGTGGTGATCACGGTCCAGTCGTCCTGGAGCACCTCGGTCTGCGGCGTGCCGAGGGAGACCATCGGTTCGATCGCCAGGCAGACGCCGGGGACGAGCTTGATGCCCTTGCCGCGCTTACGGGCGACGTAATTCAGCAGGTGCGGGTCCATGTGCATCTCGGTGCCGATGCCGTGGCCGCCGTAGTCCTCGATGATCCCGTACTTGCCGGTGGCGGGACGGGGCTGGCGGCGGATGTAGGACTCGATCGCCTTCGAGATGTCGACGAGGCGGTTGTTCACCTTCATCGCGGCGATACCGGCCCACATGGACTCCTCGGTCACCCGGGAGAGCTCGACCAGCTCCGGAGCGTGACCGGTGCCGACGAAGGCCGTGTACGCGGCGTCGCCGTGCCAGCCGTCGACGATCGCGCCGGCGTCGATGGAGATGATGTCGCCGTCCTTGAGGACGGTCTTGTCGTCCGGGATGCCGTGGACGACGACCTCGTTGACCGAGGTGCAGATGGTCGCGGGGAACCCGCCGTACCCGAGGAAGTTCGACTTGGCGCCGTGGTCTGCGATCACCTTGCGGGCGACCTGGTCCAGGTCCAGCGTGGTGGCGCCGGGGACGGCCGCCTCGCGGGTGGCCGCGTGAATGGCAGCGACCACCAGCCCCGCCTCACGCATCTTCGCGATCTGCTCGGGGGTCTTGATCTGCACCATGTGCGCGGCGCCTCTCTGCGTCGGACTGCATCGAACGGTGGCTGCGGCGTACTCAACGATACGGCGCAAGCAGTCGGGGGGGGGGGCCCCGGGCCGCCCCGCCCCCCCCCCGGGAGCAGCGGGCGTTGCGCGCCCCCCCAGGGGGGGGGGATGGGGTCCCAACCCCCCCCCGGCCCGCGCGGGGGCAAGGCCGC